>NZ_JBBMQZ010000013.1:0-136640 GCF_038900275.1 Pseudoalteromonas sp. AS71
TATATTGTGTGTGAAGATGTTGTCAGTGTGAAAGGCAACTCAAGTTCGGTGGTGACTGAGTTTGAGTTGTTTTTATTTCCTACAATGCCACGCAGTGTAAACCAAGAATCTTTATATTGTGTGTGAAGATGTTGTCAGTGTGAAAGGCAACTCAAGTTCGGTGGTGACTGAGTTTGAGTTGTTTTTATTCCCTACAATTGCCATGCAGTGTAAACCAAAAATCTTTATATTGTGTGTGAAGATGTTGTCAGTGTGAAAGGCAACTCAAATTCGGTGGTGACTGCATTTGAGTTGTTTTTATTTCCTTACAATGCCACGCAGTGTAAACAAAAAATCTTTATATTGTGTGTGAAGATGTTGTCAGTGTGAAAGGCAGCTCAAATCCGGTGGTGACTGTATTTGAGTTGTTTTTATTCCTTACAATGCCACGCAGTGTAAACCAAAAATCTTTATATTGTGTGTGAAGATGTTGTCAGTGTGAAAGGCGGCTCAAGTTCGGTGGTGACTGAATTTGGGCTGTTTTTATTTGTGCCACACAATTATTACTCCCTCCTAAAAAGCTATAATTCTATTAAATATTTCTATTTAAATCTTTTTTATTTGATCTAATCGATTGTTTTTTATCTTGTTATTTTTTATTAACAAAATAGCTTCTAAAGCTTAACTCAAATTAATTGATTTTTAGTTGAACAGAAAATTCTCTTTGTTATACTCACGTTCGAACTTTCAGTAAGTTTTGAAAGTTTGATTGATACGGATCAATTTTCACAAGGTGAATTTGTGCTAACCGGATTTGATCGTATTTAGCACCTGGTTTTAGGGCTTACAGCGGCAATGTTTTTTTAATTTTTCCATTGCAAACTGTATTACTCTAATTTTGTTATAGTCATTTTAGTAGGTTAATGTCTTTGAACATACTTTCTTTACGTCATACCAATACTGATTTCGCCCCAAGCGAACCAGTTACGTGTGAACGCTTGAATAAAGCGGGTAAGGGCGTGTGTGTAGCTATAACTTTATTAGTGTTTAATACTGTAATGTTGCTAAGCGGTGCATTAGAGGATGCCTTCAAGCTTGAAGCATTATTGAGTGATGGGTTTATTGTAGAGCCCCTGTTACTTACTATTGCTGGATTTTTAGCTCATCCAATCATATCAAGTCAGTTACTTATTGGCCTTTGTTGGTTATTGTTCCATATTTGTCCAGCGCGTCGTGCTGGCATAATCCTCCGTAAAGCAGCCTTTGCTTTTAGCGAGGCTAAAGTTCTTCAGCCTGTGATCTCTTCACATGGTTGTCGTGCTCCACCTAGCTTTACAGGTTGCCTGTAACGCTGCATCTTGTTGCTGGTTTTAATTATTTGTTCTTGCTGTAAATAATTAAGGTTAGCTAAAACAAAGTAGCTCTGTGTTTTTTAAACACATTTCAGCCAACCACCACTCACCCAAGTTAACTTTTATTACGTTATATAAATGCGTTTAGAAAGCTGGGTTTGTTGCTAGGTCATTAATGGCATGAGCTTTAGGTTTTGAATAGCCCCCTTATTTTTATAATTTAATTCTAGTTAACTTGGGTTTTTATTGAAAAATCGTTGCTTTGGTTTTTATTTTAAGCAGCAAACTGAAACTCTAGGTTTGTAGGATACTCCCTTGTTAATTCGTAACCTTTGTAATATTGCTTTAGCTAGTACAGTGCTGGCGTTGTCAGGCTGTAAAGGCGGGATACTCGATCCAAAAGGGCAAATAGGCATTGATGAGAAAAATTTAATCATCATCGCAACCGTGCTTATGTTGCTTGTAGTCGTTCCCGTTATTGTGATGACTTTGTATTTCGCTTGGAAATATAGAGACACGCAAACTCATGAAATTTATGCTCCAAAATGGGCTCATTCAAATAAAATTGAAGCCGCAGTTTGGGCAGTCCCTGTTGTTATTGTAATCATTTTAGGTGTTATTACTTGGGTGTCTACTCAAGAGCTTGACCCATACAAACCAATTGAAGGTAAAGGTAAACATCTTACTGTTGAAGTGGTTTCATTAAACTGGAAGTGGCTATTTATATATCCTGAGCAAGGTATTGCTACGGTGAACGAACTAGTTTTTCCGGCAAATGTACCTGTTGAATATAAAATCACTTCAGAGAGCACAATGAATTCATTTTTTATTCCGCAATTGGGTAGTCAAATATACTCAATGGCTGGGATGGAAACCAAGCTTCACTTAATTGCAAATGAGCCCGGCACGTTTAAAGGTTTTTCGGCAAATTACAGTGGCGCTGGTTTTACTGGTATGAAATTTAATGCCATTGCTACCCCTACTCAAGCAGATTTTGATAAGTGGGTTAGTAACATTAAAACAAATGCTAATAACCTAACTCATGCAAATTATGTTGAGCTTGCAAAAGCGAGCGAAAATAACCCTGTTGCTTATTACGGCAAAGTTGATGACGGCTTATTTCATACCATCGTTATGAAATACATGCAGGCACATGGCGACATGAATAAAAAACATCATGCAATGGGCGAACATGGGCAAATGAGTAAAAAACATCATGAAATGGATGAGCATTCAATGCCTTCATCTCACAGCCAAGGCGAGGAATAATAATGTCGTTATTAGGTAATCTTTCTCTCGACGCAATTCCGTTTCATGAGCCAATTCTTGTGTTCACGATGTCGGTTATTGCGATAGCTGGGCTTATTATTGCTGGGCTTATTACAAAGTATAAAAAGTGGGGCGTGCTTTGGCGCGACTGGATCACGTCTGTTGATCACAAACGCTTAGGCGTAATGTATATTCTTTTAGCACTAATAATGCTGTTTCGTGGCTTTTCTGATGCAATAATGATGCGTGCGCAGTTGGCACTTGCTACCAGTGGTGCGCCAGGTTACTTACCACCTGAGCACTACGACCAAATATTTACTGCCCACGGCGTAATTATGATCATATTTATGGCAATGCCATTTATGATTGGCTTAATGAACATTGTATTACCACTTCAAATTGGTGCTCGCGATGTTGCATTCCCATTTTTAAATAACTTAAGCTTTTGGTTTACAGCCAGCGGTGCCATTTTAATTAATATGTCGCTAGTGTTTGGTGAGTTTGCTAAAACAGGTTGGGTGGCCTATCCGCCGCTTTCGGAGTTGACCTTTAGCCCTGGGGTGGGGGTAGATTATTATATTTGGGCCTTGCAAATATCCGGGCTCGGTACACTTCTAACAGCAGTAAACTTTTTAGCGACCGTGTTTAAAATGCGTGCACCAGGTATGACCCTAATGAAAATGCCTATTTTTACATGGGCATGTACATGGGCAAACATCTTAATTGCAGCATCATTCCCAATCTTAACTGCAGTACTTGCAATGCTAACGCTTGACCGTTATCTCGACTTTCACTTCTTTACCAATGCAGCGGGCGGTAACGCCATGATGTACATCAACCTGTTTTGGGCATGGGGTCACCCTGAGGTATACATATTAGTATTACCAGCGTTTGGTATTTTCTCTGAAATTATTTCGACCTTTGCAGGTAAGCGTTTATTTGGTTACAAATCGATGGTTTACGCCAGCGGTGCAATCTCAATTTTAGGCTTTATTGTTTGGCTACATCACTTCTTTACTATGGGGTCGAGTGCTAACGTTAACGCTTTCTTTGGGGTAATGACCATGGTTATTGCCGTACCAACTGGGGTTAAGTTGTTTAACTGGCTATTTACCATTTACCGAGGTCGTTTACGTATTAGTGTACCCGTACTTTGGACTCTTGGTTTTATGGTTACCTTTACCGTAGGCGGTATGACTGGTGTATTACTTGCTATTCCAGGTGCCGATTACGTACTGCATAACAGCTTATTTTTAATTGCACATTTCCATAACACAATTATTGGTGGTGCTGTATTTGGTTATCTTGCCGGTTTTGTATTTTGGTTCCCTAAAGCAATGGGCTTTAAACTTAACGAAAAATGGGGCAAAGCATCATTTTGGTGTTGGATTATTGGTTTCTTCGTAGCATTTATGCCGCTGTACGTACTTGGTTTCTTAGGTATGACACGTCGCTTAAACCACACTAATAATCCAGATTGGAACATATGGTTATACATTGCTGCAGGCGGCGCAGTAATTATTATGTTCGGTATTATTAGCCAAGTTATTCAACTATATGTGAGCTTTAGAGACCGCGAAGCGCTTGACGATACAACAGGTGATCCGTGGAACGGCCACACACTTGAGTGGGCTACAAGTTCTCCGCCACAAATTTATAACTTTGCAACTATTCCACACATTGATGACATTGATGCATGGACCGAAGCGAAAGAAAAAGGCCAAGCTTATCAAACAAAAGCAAGCTACAGCCCAATTCATATGCCTAAGAATACCTCCGCAGGTGTATTTATGGCAGCCAGCCTAACCGCTTTTTGTTTTGCAATGATTTGGCACATTTGGTGGTTAGCTGTTGTAGGGCTAGTGGGCGGAATTGCCATATTTATCAAGCGTTGTTACACCAGCGATGTTGACTACTACATACAACCTGATGAAATTGCACGCATTGAAGCTGCATATAATTCAAGTGGGAATAAGGAGCTAAAAGCGTGAGTACACTTTCAGCAAATTTAGAATCAGCAAGTTTAGACTCTGTATCACACGATGACCATGCCCACGCGCATGATCATCACGACACATCTGGCGATACGATATTTGGCTTTTGGTTATATCTAATGACCGATTGCCTATTGTTTGCCTCGTTTTTTGCCACTTACGCTGTTTTATTTATGAACACAGCAGGTGGTGTATCGGGTAAAGATATTTTTGAACTCGACTTTGTAGCAGTAGAAACTGCTGCACTACTTATTAGTAGTATTACCTTTGGCTTTGCCATGATTGCCGCTCAAGGGCAAAAAAAGGCACTAACACTGACTTGGTTATTTGTTACGTTTTGTTTAGGTGCTGTGTTTATTGGTATGGAAGTATACGAATTTCATCATCTAATTGTGCACGGTAATGGCCCACAACAAAGTGCCTTTTTAACATCGTTTTTCTCATTAGTTGGCCTACATGGTTTACATGTAACAGCCGGTCTAATTTGGATGACCATAATGATGATTGAAGTTGCTAAACGTGGTCTAGGTAAAGCAACCGTAACGCGTTTAAGCTGCTTAAGCCTATTTTGGCACTTCTTAGACATTGTCTGGATTTGTGTATTTACCGTTGTTTATTTGATGGGAGCAATGTAATGAGCCACAGCGAAACGCATGCGTTAAAGCAAACGCAAAGTGATCATCATGATGAATCTCATGGCAGTGTTAAAACTTACTTAATTGGCTTTGTGCTATCGGTAATTTTAACTGCTATACCGTTTTACATGGTAATGGAAGGTGACTTCTCAAAAGTAACAACGCTTTGGAGCATTGTTACTTTAGCAATCGTACAAATTTGGGTGCATTTAAAATACTTTTTACACCTTAATTTTACGACCGAAAATGGCCGTGCAAGTACTTTCTCATTCCTATTCAGTGCCCTGATCATCGTAATGGTGGTTGGGTTATCTGTTTGGATCATTTATGAATCTAACGCAATGATGATGTACTAGGAGTTGAAGATGTTTCGTCGTTATTTATCAGTGACTAAGCCGGGTATTATCATGGGCAATTTAATCAGCGTAGCGGGCGGGTTTTTACTTGCCTCGCGCGGTGATATAGATCCATGGTTAATGATTGCCACATTAATTGGCTTGTCGCTAGTGGTTGCATCGGGTTGTGCTATCAATAATGTAATTGATAGAGACATAGATGTAGCCATGGCTCGTACTCGTACGCGAGTAACAGTAACAGGCGAAATGTCGGCCTTTGCTGCACTTAGCCACGGTATTTTATTGGGCGTTATTGGCTTTGGTTTACTTATCGCCTATACCACTCAAGCCGCGGTATTTTTTGCAGCCTTTGGCTACGTAATTTATGTAGGGGTTTATAGCCTCTACATGAAACGTAACTCAGTATATGGCACTTTTGTAGGCAGCCTTTCTGGCGCTGTACCGCCAGTAGTAGGTTACTGCGCCGTAACAGGGCAGTTCGATATGGGCGCATTAATACTGCTAGTTATGTTTAGCTTGTGGCAAATGCCGCACTCTTACGCTATCGCTATTTTTCGCTTTAAAGATTACCAAGCTGCAGGTATTCCTGTATTACCAGTAGCTCAAGGTATTGATAAAGCAAAGCGCCATATCGTACTTTACATCGCTGTATACGCATTAGTGGTGATGTTATTGCCAATTACTGGCTACACAGGTGCTGCTTTTATGGCTGTTGCTTGTATTACCAGCTTTTGGTGGTTGTTAATGGCGCTGCGCGGTTATCGTCGTAATATTGATATGAGCAGTTGGGCACGTAAAGTGTTCGCATTTTCAATTATTAATATTACAGCGTTAAGTATTGCTATGGCTGTTGATTATCACAGCGTTGCTCCACAGCTATTAACGCTTACCTAATTTAAAAATTTTTAACTATTCCAAAGTTAATCCAAAGGCTCGAAAGAGCCTTTTTTTATGCCTAAATATTAAAGTAATTGAACATTTTTATTCTCGCTCTTTTACTTTTTTAAATCATCAGCATTGTAATAAAGTGGTTTAAGCGTACCGCAATTAATAAATTTATAGGTAAGCTCATTTTCAGGTGGTACACGTTTAGATGTCCGAAATTTTTGCATACAGGCGTTAACTAAATCGACAAAAATAAGATGGTTATAGCTCGGCGCTTTTTGAATTTTATGAATATAAATACGCTCAGTACCGTTTAGTGTGATCATGTCGTAGTCTTGCCATTGTGATGATTCACTCAACTCTTTAAGCTCTCTAGCATACAATTGCTTATCCAAGACCAGTTCTTTTTTTGAATAAATTAAACTGCCACCTTGTTGATAATCACCCTCGTAAATATCGGCAGTAATTGTAATTTCCTCACCACGCATTAAATGCTGAATATTAAACGCTTGTGGCTTTACGGTGATTAGTTCTGCATTTCTAACAAAGCCCAAAAATGCAACATCGGGGTTCCCTATTTTATAAACTACTTGCACATTATTGGGTGAATTATAAGCAGGTAAATTCATTGCTATAATAGACGAACCTTGATTAACCAACACCATAGGGTGCTCAGCATTGTAAGCGGGGTCTACCGGTGGAAGTTCTGCTTTTTCTTCTTCAGCTGCGGCAAAGCCACTTAAAGTGATTAGTAATAAAGTAAGTAGTAGGCGCATTATAATCTCAATTAATTTATGAGCTTAAATTGTAGTATAAAAATATATATTACATTGTGCTAATTACACTTAATATTCAAATGTTAGGCATATTGTAAAAGGCTCAAATGAGCCTTTTACAATTGAGGGTAAGCACAATTAAATAAGCGTTACTTAATTGCTTTTTTTACTTCTCGCCAATCTATTATTTTAAAGTTTTGTGGTTGCTGCGGTAGTCGGTTATATCCATCTTGTACAACTAAAATACCTTCAGGATAACCCGGTAGCGCTTTCGATGTTACGGTTAACCCATCAGTTTCTGATGCGCCATCAAGACCGTTAGCCAAGTCACTTACTATATTAAACTTACCTGCAAACTCTAAACTGGGTGTTTTAACATCCTGATTATTATTACTTATTTTATACAGCACGTAGCTATCATCGCCTTGGCTAGAAACAACTAAGTAACGTGCGTTTGTGCCGTGGTAAATTTCCATACCCTCAACATCATCAACAAGTTGCTCATTTATGCCTTGTAGCATAACCGGTGTATTATCAGCTGTAGGCTCAGCGCCTATATACCAAATACCGGCGTCTTCCTCACCTGCAAAAAGTTCACCACGCGCATCATCTGCACTACAGCCTTCTGGTTGGCTAGGTAGATTAAATTCTCGAACTAATTTACCTGTTACTTTATCGCCACTTTCGTCGAGTTTATATTGCTGATAAAGACCTGACTTATCATTAACAAATACATAATTCCCTGTTGCTGATGAATACATACACATGCCATATATTTCGCTGAGATTGGTTGCAATATCATTAAGGTGTTTTACCTCGTTATTATCAACTGTTAAAACACTTATGCTGTTATTTGTCCGATTACTCGCGGTTATTAAAGTATTCGTACTATTTTTAATACTAGGGTGTTGGCGAACATCTACATTATTTAAGCGACCAATCTCAATTGATTGTTCAAGCCAGCCTTGTAAGTTGTAAACCATTAAGCCTCGACGTTTATCTGTGCCTAAAATTAAGCTTTTTGCAGGGTTACTTGAGTTTACCCAAATAGCGGGATCATCTGCGGCATCACCAAATGCTTGTACAGGCGTTGTTTGTGCACTGGCATGTATATGTGTCAATTTTTTAACAGTGTTTTTACCCGCATTTTTAACTGGTGTTGCTGGTATTGTACTTTGTGTATATGCGCCTGTTTCATCGTTATATAACACCGCAATAGCCTTATTGTTTGCGGTGTATTTAACCGCAACAGACTCTAAAGCTAAATTGCCATTTAGTTGCCAATTATTAATGCTTTTAGTAACAGGGTTATAGGCATACATTGTATTATCATGTGTACTTGTAAACCACAGCGTGCCGTCGGTTGATGTAAAAAGAGCGCCTATTTCGCTATTTAGTGAGCCAAAAGGAGCAACGAGTGCTATTGGTTTTTTATCAGCTTGCGACTCTGCATTGGCATTTATAGACCAAATTCCCACTTCACCTTCACTTACAAAAAGTGTGTTGCTTTGCTCGCTCACAGCGCATCCTGCAGCTTCGCTTACTCCTGCAAATTCACGCATGCTTACATTTGTTGTTTCATTATTACTTGTGTCGTAAATAACAGTTTCGGTAATCAAACCTCGTACATCAGGCACAAATGCCGACACAGTATTATTGTCTTTATTATTAAATAAACACACTGTATCGGGCTGAGCTTGTGGTGGACTAATACGAGTTAACTCTTTTATATTCCAGCTGTTATTGGCTTGCTGTAATTTAAAAATAACGACATTATCTTGGTCATTATCAATGGTCGCTAATAAATAAGTGGAGTTATTAAGTGCACTTATAGAAAGCGCCTCAAAACTACCTTTAGCAATGTTTTTACTCTGCTGGTTTTGGCTGTTTACCATTACTAAGCCTTGGCTTTCGCTTGCTAGTAGCCAGTTGTTGTCATTAATCCATACGGCTTGCGAGCCTTGCATATTCTCGCTTGGGCCAAAAGCATTGCTCTCGATAGACTCAAATGCTTTTTTAGTTGATATGTTATAGCTACAAGCACTTAAGGTGCTTATTAGCAGGCTTGTAAGCACTAAACCTTTTGCTTTATTTAATTTAAAATTCATTATAATTCCTTTGCTGATCAGAGCGTTTTGAGTAACGTATAGAAAGTCACTTCATTGTTACCACGCAAACACCATGATTTAAAATGCGTAACGCAGCATTAATTGGTAAACCGGACCCGCTTCTTCAGATTCAATTTCGTACTCATCAAAGCTACGGTCGAACTGATCTGATACGGTATCAAACTTATTAAAGGTTTCGTCTTTACTTGCATCAAGCAGGTTGGAGCCCACTAAACGCAGCGTTACGTTTTCCCAGCGTTTTTCTATAAACACTTCAAAATCGGCACTGTAAGATGTTGTTACTTCTTCACCTACAATACGCCCATAAGTATCACCTTGCTTACGGTAAGTTGCCCCAAATGCAGCTTTGAGATCGGGTAAGTCTTGAATAAACCCAACGTTATAAACGTAGTCTGATTGATCGTTAAATTTTCGAGACCCAAAAAAGTCGGTTACTTCACTATCAAGCCATGAGTAATTTAAAAATACTCCAGTATTAGGCATGCTAAATGCGCCAAGCGGAGTAGATAAATCAAGCTCAACTCCTTTTACGTTACCGTCGCCTGTGTTGCGAGGCTGCAATACAAATGTACCTTCACCTTCAGAGCCTTCTTGTCCTGTATTTGCTATTTCTATTAGGTCGTTTACTTTGCGGTAAAATAAATTAATGCCTACAACGCCACTTTTACCTAAGCGGTATTCGTAGCCTAAATCCATACCCCAAGCTGATTCTGGTTTTAATTCTGGGTTACCTAGTTGGTCGTTATCGCCAAGTTCTTTTTCGATAAGTGCTGGTGTTAGAAAATCAAACTCGGGGCGTCGTAAACTACGCGCAACAGAGGCGCTAACGCGTCCATTTTCACTCACGTTATAACGAAAATGTGCTGAAGGTAGAACAAAATCGTAATTGTTATCTTCGGTTACACCAATTGTTTTATCATTAATTTTTGAATCAGTAGACTCCCAGCGAACGCCCAATTCCCAGGCAAATAAATCATCTTGGTGTTTAATAAGGGCAAACACATCAAAGCGATCTTCCTCTAGCGTGTTTACGCCACCAACAACCGGTTCAAATTCACTGGTAAATACAGCCAAAGATAAAGGTGTTCCCGCATATTGATCCCAGCTTGTAAGTGCTAATTCAAGCTCGTCTTCGGCTTCAAAAATATTGCTATCGCGCTTTTTATTTTGTAAAAATGCACCAAACTGAATTTCTTTGCTGTCACCCCAAGGTTGGCTATGTTGCCACTGCAGGGTCCATTCTTTATCGTCTATGTCACTTTGAGCTTGTTCTTCTTCAAATATCATTGGCAGCTCTGACGTATCAAGCTCTACTTCTTGCTCGTATACCGACTCGTCAAATTTGGCGATACCAAACTTTAATTTACTTGTGCCGTTTAGCAGTGGAAATTCATAGGCGGTATTGATGTTGTAATTAGTTTGGTCAATATACTTAACATTGGCATTATCGGTTTCTAGGTTTCCGCCATTTACAATATCATTGCTGGTTGCAGTGGTATCGTCGTATTCAAACGAACGTTCATCTTCAGTGCGCTCTGTATCAACCCACATAGCGCTAATATTAAACTGACTATCGTTATCAAAAACAATTTCGTAACTGGCGTTTAGTGATGTGTCGTCGCCATCGCGAGTGTCAGATTGGTCTTCGCGGTTATCAAACTCTTCGGTTTGAAAATTTACATTGTTTTCTGGGCTATCGCCGTAGCGCAGGCTCGTTTTTTGTTTTGGGTTATATCTGCCTTGTAAATTTGCACCAAGTAATAAACGACCCCCCGCAAATTCAGTACCGTACACTGCAGCCAAGCTTTCTTTAAACTCGCCATCATCATAAAGTAAGCCACCAGCGCGTAAGTAACCACCATCTAAGCTGTAACCATCGCGCAGTACAATATTTAAAGTGCCCGCTATCGCGTCGGCTGAGCGATTGGCACTTGATGAGCGAATAATTTCAACGCGTTCAATTAATTCAGCCGGAATTCGGTCAACAAAAAATGAACGGTCGGCACCTGCGCCAGGTACTTCTTCACCGTTTATAAGTACCTTTGTATAAGCAGGGCTCAAGCCCCGCATACGTGCACCGTCAGATTCAAGTACATCCGATAAAAATGTAACACTAGGTACACGTTTTAATGCATCGCCCGCAGTTAATGGCTCAAAACGCTGAAAGTACTCTTGTGAGTATTCTAAGGTTGGCGCGAGTTCGTCAGAGCGATTTCTATAACCAATTTCACCATATACAACAATTTTATCAGAAACTTCTATATCTTTTTTCGTGGTTTCTTTTGCATCATCTTCTGCATAAGCCGTTAAGTTACATAAAGCTAATGCGGCTACCAGTGCTTTTATTTTAAAGTGTTTCATTGTATTTGCTCTTGGTTATTACAGGGTTGTTTCTTGGTATGGCGAGCAAGCTAAAGATAATTGATTACGTAAATGTGACAGGGTTTATTTTAAATACATGTATTTAGAGGTACTTGAGCAATATGCAGAGCGTATTGAGCTTTTATCACTCCCTGTAAAGGCTGGTGTTATCTACTGTGCAGGGCTGTTTTTAAGGTATGTATCATCTAGTTGTCACATAGCTGAGCTAATATGACCCTGCTAACACAAGCTTGTATGAACTAACTTTAAAGCTCATTTATAAACGAGATACTGCACATGCGATTTAACCCTTTTATCAGCCACCGATTACTAATAAACGCTATTATTGCGATGTTTTTTAGCGCTGTATTTTTAAGTAGTTATTTAGGAGTATTAAAAACTTACGCCAGTATTCAGTGGCTCGATATTATGGGAGAGGGCGGTATTGTATTAATGACACTTGTATGGATTATCGCGTTATTAATTTCAAGACCACCGAGTAAAGTAACCACTTACTTAGTGATAGGAGTAGGGCTGTTTATGTTCTCGGCAACGCTCGATTTACTTGATGAATGGCTAATGCACCCTGCGCACCAATGGCTGAGTTGGATTGAATCTCTGCCCGCTCCGTTAGGCATGTTATTAACAAGTATAGGTTTGTATTATTGGCATCAAGAGCAGTACGTATTAAATCGTCAGCTACGCCGCCGTGAAGCGCATTTACGTGAGCACGATAAGGTGTGTTCAATAACGGGTCTTTATAAGGCGCAGTATCTAGATTCAGCAATTAATGAGCAATCAATTAACACACAGCCGTTTTGGTTAGGAGCTATTGATATACGCGACTTTTCTCATTTTAATAGTGAGTTTGGCTTTAGTGAAGGCGACCGGTTACTACGTGAAATTAGCGAGTTATTATTAATGAACTGCCGACTAAGTGATGTAGTGTGCCGCTACGCAGGAGACTGCTTTATGGTATTAATGCCAGCCACTACAGAGCAGCAAGCTAAAGAGCTGATGGCGCAAATTAAAGGGGCGCTAAAACACTGTGCATTTAAAGTTGAAGCATCTAAAAAAGCAAAATTTCAATATGTCACTACCGCCTTAATACAAGGTAATAAGCATAGCAGTACAAGTAAACTAACAAGCCAACTGCATAGTCAATTACAACAAAAAAAGCATCAACAAAAAGTAGTGCACCGTGCATACGTTTGTTAGCCAAGACGATAAATATTTAAGCGCTCAAGGGCTTATTACGTCAGCTGTAGAGCTTGCTCAAAGCCGAGATATAAATTTACATAAACTGCTACGCGGTACCGGTATTTTTGAACAAGACTTACTTAATTTTCAACATGCATTTAGTGTGTCTCAGCAGGTGCGTTTATTAGCTCAATTTAAGTTATTGATGAAAAGTACTGACAGTGGTTTTTTACTCGGTAGTCAACTTATTAACGACACTCGAGCTGAAGCTCAGGCATTAATATATAGCGATAATTTAGCTCAAGTATTAAAGCAATTATCACTTTTAAGAATGCAATTAGCGCCTTTATTATTTAGCCAAACGTATATTAAAAACGATAACGTTTATATTTATATTCAGCCAGCACATGGGCTTGATGAAAGCCTTTACCGCTATGTGCTAGAGATATATAGCACTGCATTTTATAGTTTACTTAAACGAGTGAGCGAAAGTTACCCGTATTGTCAGTTCGACTTTGCTTTTAAACGCCCTAGGCATATTCAAGAATACGAACAAAATTTAGGGCTAAAGGTAAGTTTTGATAAGCCATGTACTCGCTGGGTATTAAATAAAGCCATGTTAAGAGCTAAAAACCCGCATGCGAGTCAATTACGATTCATGCAAGCGCAGTCGCAGCTAGATAATAAAAACGTAGTTAGCATGACTTTTATTGAAGCCGCTTGTAGATACTTATACTCTCACCCAAGTGCTAATTTAGAGTGTACAGCAAAGCACTTTGATATGAGTTCAGCTACATTTAAGCGCAGGCTCAAACTCAATGGGGTACGCTTTTCAGCGTTAATAGATGAGCAAAATAAGCACAAAGCTATTTACCTACTTACTCTGTGCGCTAAACATAACGAACAAGTCGCTGAGCATTTAGCTTTTTACGATATACCTAACTTTCGGCGAGCCTTTAAGCGCTGGACAGGTCTAACACCTAATCAATTAAAAACGCAATAAGTCACTCAGTTGCCATATCGATGGAGTGCAACAAAGTTCGTGCCTTTAAATGTAGGTTTGGATCTTCTGGGTTTGACGTATTAGTCAGCCAAATTACATTGCCTTCTTTATTTACAAATAATGTAGTAGGTGTGCCTCGTATACCTAATTGCTGTGCTATTGTATCGGCTTTTACGGCTGTTTTAAAAGTATAACCTCTGCTTGAAAGTGCTTTAGCAGGAGCAGCATCGTCATCTTCTTTAAAGCTCACGGCAATAACTTTTAAGCCCATATCATCAATTTTTTGAAGTGCTGGCTGTAGCTTTTTACAGTACGGACACCACGTTGCCCAAAAGTGTAAAACGTAAGGTTGACCTAATAAATCTTGAGTATTGAGAGCAGAACCATCAGCCATTTGTAAATTTAATGTAGGTAGCTTAGGGTATGTTTCTTGCGTGCTTTCTTCTTGAGAATAGCTTGTAAAGCTTATAAAAATTAGTGCGATGGCAATAAATAGTTGTTTCATAATATGTTCGTTCTTATTTTACATATTAAATAAGAACGAGAATTTAACATTTTTATTTCAAACTAAAAGCCAGCAGCTTGCTCAACAACAATAGCATGGCGTTTAGCGAGGCGAAGGTGGTCTTTATCGTAGCCACCACCTATTACTGTGGCAACGGGCGTGTTGTGCTCAAGGCAGCGTTTAAGCACTAAGTGGTCGCGTTTGATTATTCCATCCCAACTGATATCTAATTTACCCAAGCCATCACCTTGCCAAATATCAACGCCTGCATCGTAAAGTACCAAGCTTGGGTTTAGCTCTTTTAGTAAATAACTCAAGGTTTCGTCAACTATGGCAAGGTATTCGTCGTCTTTCATGTTGTCGGCTAAACCAATATCTAAATCGCTAGCGGACTTTCTAAAGGGGAAGTTTTTTTCACAATGGATAGAACAAGTATAAGCGTATGCTTGATGCTCTAACATTGCGGCTGTGCCATCACCTTGGTGCACGTCTAAATCAAAAATAAGTACGTTAGTTACTTCACCCGATTCAATTAAAGTTTGCGTAGTAAAGGCTAAATCGTTAACCATGCAGTAGCCTGAGCCAAAATCGGTATGCGCATGGTGTGTACCACCAGCTAAGTGGCACGCTATACCATGTTTAAGTGCTAAACGAGCTGTTTGCAGCGTACCTTGAGGTGCTGTAAAGGTACGTGCCATAAGCTCTTTTGACCAAGGTAGGCCAATGCGGCGCATTGCTTTTTCATCTAGGCGGTTATTCCACAAGTCATGTATATAGTTTTCGCAGTGTATTAGCTCAAGCGGCTCTGGCGTACCGAGAATTGGTTCTACCAGGTTACTGCCGATTAAACCAAGCTCTGCAACATGCTGATATAAATGTGCAAACTTACTCATTGCAAAACGATGCTTTGGATCAAAATTAAACGAGTAGTTAGGGTGATATACCAAAGGTAAATGTGGATTTAAAGTCATGTTTGCACAAGTTAAAAAGTTTGCACTATGGTAATCAACTAATCCAAATGAGTCTATTCTTGTGTGTCGTGAATCAACATGGCGAGTTCGCGATGTAATAGTTCGTCATCAGCTAAGTTTAGCTCTATTAAACGCTTTAAATAAGTAATGCTGTCTATATCAATATAATGGCATTTTAAACCAATATGATCGGCTTCAATGTGGCAAATTACCACTTCCATTTTAATTTCTATATCGCTTTGAGGAAGCGAAAAACGCAAAGCAGCTTGGCTATTTTGGTTGCCAATAAAAGCATCACAATTTGTAATCAATGCGCCATGTAACGATACATCAAGTAATTTACATGGATACTTGTGGTCATCAAAACATAACAAAGCGGTAGTCGAAAATAACACACGAGAAAACTGACGACGATTTTGCATAACCCAATTTAGCCTTACTGTTTTTATAATAAATTAAGCATAGCGGGTAATTCTCTACATGCTAGCAATATATGCTCCTGTAATGCTGGTGGCATAAAAAAGCCCCGCATAAATGCAGGGCTTAAGAATTTATCTAAAATCAGCTATTAACCGATTTTTTTGTACTTAATACGTTTAGGTTCAGTTGCTGCTGCACCTAGTGTCTTTTTAAGCCACTCTTCGTATTCAGTATAGTTACCATCAAAGAAGTTAATTTGACCTTCGTCGCGGTAATCTAAAATGTGCGTAGCAATACGGTCAAGGAACCAACGGTCATGTGAGATACACATTACACAACCAGGGAACTCTAAAATAGCATTCTCAAGTGCACGTAGTGTTTCAACGTCCAAGTCATTAGTTGGCTCATCGAGTAGTAACACATTGCCGCCAGCTTTTAATAACTTAGCAAGGTGTAAACGGTTACGTTCACCACCTGATAGGTCTTTAACAAACTTTTGCTGATCGTTACCTTTAAAGTTAAAGCGACTTACATACGCACGGCTTGGGAACTCAAAGTTACCAATTTTTAGTACATCTTGGCCGTCTGATATTTCTTGGAAAACAGTTTTGCTTTCGTCCATACCATCGCGGAACTGATCAACTGTCGCAAGGTGTACAGTTTCGCCAACGGTGATGCTACCGCTGTCTTGCTCTTGCTCACCGCTTATCATTTTAAATAACGTTGATTTACCCGCGCCATTCGCACCGATAATGCCCACAATGGCACCTTTTGGCATGCTAAAGCTTAAATCGTCAATTAAAACGCGATCGCCAAAACTCTTACGAAGATTAGTTACTTCAAGTACTTGGTCGCCTAAGCGCGGGCCAGGTGGAATAAACATCTCGTTAGTTTCGTTACGTTTTTGGTAATCAGACTGCTGCATCTCAGTAAACTGAGCCATACGTGCTTTTGACTTAGCTTGACGACCTTTAGGGTTTGAACGAACCCATTCAAGTTCTTGCGCAATTGATTTTTGACGTGCTTTTTCAGATTTTTGTTCTTGCTGTAAGCGCGCATCTTTTTGTTCAAGCCAAGAAGAGTAGTTACCTTCCCATGGAATACCTTCACCACGGTCAAGCTCCAATATCCAACCAGCTACATTATCAAGGAAGTAACGGTCATGCGTTACCGCCACAACAGTCCCTTCGTAATCGTGTAAGAAGCGCTCTAACCATGCAACCGACTCAGCATCTAAGTGGTTAGTTGGTTCATCGAGAATAAGCATGTCTGGTTTTTCAAGCAATAATCGACATATAGCAACACGACGACGCTCACCACCTGAAAGGTGCTCAATTTTAGCATCCCATTCTGGCAGGCGAAGTGCATCAGCAGCACGTTCTAAAACGTTATCAATGTTATGACCATCGTGCGCTTGAATAACAGCTTCAAGCTCGCCTTGCTCTTTTGCAAGTGCGTCAAAGTCAGCGTCTTCCATGGCGTATTCGTTATACACTTCGTCAAGACGTTTAAGTGCGTGTTTAACTTCGCCAACAGCTTCTTCAACAATTTCACGAACTGTTTTACTTTCGTCTAAAACAGGCTCTTGCGGTAAATAACCAATTTTTGTACCAGGCTGAGGATGTGCATCACCTTCAAAATCTTGGTCAACACCGGCCATAATACGTAGTAACGTAGATTTACCAGAACCGTTTAAGCCAAGCACACCAATTTTAGCGCCAGGAAAAAAGTGTAACGAAATATCTTTTAAGATAGTGCGCTTAGGTGGCACAACCTTAGATACTCGACTCATCGAGAATATAAATTTATCAGGTAAAACCATGGAGGAAAGCCTTCAAATAGTAATAAAAATTTCAATGTTGTATTGTAGTGGCTGACGGGTGAAACAGTCAACGAATGGCGGGTTTTAAAGCACCAAAGCATGCTTGTAAGTAAAGTATAAAATCATGAATAAATTTCATTTGGACATCTATACATCTAGAGGTTGATATTTTTTACTTTCAGTTCATAATTGACCTTCGGTTTTTATGAGCAGGAGTAAAGTATGCCAATTACAGTAAAAGACGAGTTGCCGGCCATTGCACGTTTACGTCAAGAAAACGTATTTGTAATGCCAAAAACACGTGCAAAAACGCAAGAAATACGCCCAATGCGTTTGGCTATTTTAAACTTAATGCCTAATAAAGTAGAAACCGAAGTTCAGTTTATTCGCTTGCTTGCCAACTCGCCTTTGCAAGTGAACGTAGAGCTACTGCGCCTCGACACTCACCGCAGTAGTAGCAACTCAGAAGAGCACCTTGATACCTTTTATCGTTATTTTTCAGAAGTAAAAGACAACAATTACGATGCGCTAATAGTAACTGGTGCGCCACTCGCCCATTTAGAATACGACGATGTAGCGTATTGGGATGAGCTAAAGGTCATTATTGATTGGGCCGAGCAGCACGTTACCTCTACGTTATTTTCGTGTTGGGCAGCACATGCAGCGCTATATCATCGCTACAATTTAAAGCGCGATTTAAAAGACGACAAACTGTGTGGCGTATTTACCCACCAATGTTATTTTGATCACGGTGCACTGACTCGCGGATTCGACGACACCTTTTTAGTACCGCACTCACGTTATGGCCACATTGATATAAATAAAATAAACGCCTGCGATGAGCTAGTAGTACTGGCAGGTTCTGAGCGAGTGGGGGCTTACTTACTTAAAAATAAATCGGGTAGCCAAGTGTTTATAACCGGTCACCCTGAGTACGACGCCGACTCGCTAAAAGCAGAATACGAGCGCGATTGTAAAAAAAGTCCTAATGCACCAAAACCCGAAAATTACTTCCCAGATGATGATGCAACCAAACAACCTTCAAAAACGTGGCAAAGCCATGCTTTTTTACTTTTTTCGAACTGGTTAAATTACTACGTGTACCAAACCACACCGTATGATATTAATTTAGTTAGCCAAGATGTGAGGACTAACAACTATGCCGAATAACGCGCCTACAAATAATAAACACGCCGAAATAAGTGCAGCATTAAAAGAACGCATTTTAATTTTAGATGGTGCTATGGGCACCATGATCCAAGATCATAAGCTAGAAGAAGAAGACTATCGCGGCGAGCGTTTTAAAGACTGGCATGTATTAATTAAAGGCAATAACGATTTATTAAGCCTAACCAAGCCCGACTTAATCACTGATATTCATAGTGGTTTTTTATCAGCGGGCGCCGATATTATCGAAACCAACACGTTTAACTCGACCACTATTTCGATGGAAGATTACGATATGGCGAGCCTAAGCCGCGAAATAAACGTAGAGTCAGCTAAATTAGCACGCGCAATTTGCGATGAATTTACGGCTAAAACGCCAGAAAAACCGCGCTATGTAGCCGGTGTTTTAGGGCCGACATCTAAAACGTGCTCAATTTCGCCAGACGTAAACGATCCGGGTTATCGAAATGTCACCTTTGATAAGTTGGTTACTGCGTATGTGGAGTCTACCCTTGCATTAATGGAAGGCGGCGCCGATTTAATATTAATCGAAACTATATTCGACACCCTTAATGCAAAAGCCGCCTCGTTTGGCGTAGAAGAAGCTTTTGAGCAAGCAGGGCGCACATTGCCAGTTATGATTTCGGGGACTATTACCGACGCCTCAGGCCGTACGCTTTCAGGGCAAACAACCGAAGCATTTTATAATTCTATTCGCCATATTAAGCCTATATCAATCGGCTTAAACTGTGCGCTTGGCCCTGATTTACTGCGTCAATACGTAGAAGAGCTATCACGCGTGTGCGAAACATTTACATCGGTTCACCCTAATGCGGGCTTGCCTAATGAGTTTGGTGAATATGACTTAGAAGCACCTGAAATGGCAACCGAGATTATTGACTGGGGTAAATCGGGCTTTATTAATATAGTAGGCGGGTGCTGCGGTACAACACCTGCACATATTCGCGCGTTTGCAAAAGGGCTTGAAGGCGTTAAGCCTCGCCAATTGCCAGAGCTTGAAGTACGCATGCGTTTATCGGGCCTTGAAGCCTGTAACTTAAATTAAGGAGCCAGCATGACACAGCAAATAGCAGTATTTACCAATGTTGGTGAGCGTACCAATGTAACTGGTTCGGCTATGTTTAAACGCCTAATCATGGAAGAAGATTTTGAAGCAGCGTTAACAGTTGCACGTGAACAAGTAGAAAACGGCGCACAGGTTATTGATATAAACATGGATGAAGCCATGTTGGATTCAAAAGCCGCCATGGTTAAGTTTTTAAACTTAATAGCCTCAGAGCCTGATATTTCACGCGTACCAATTATGGTCGACTCCTCAAAGTGGGAAGTAATAGAAGCCGGCTTAAAGTGTATTCAAGGCAAGGCAATTGTTAACTCAATATCGTTAAAAGAGGGCGAAGAGCCGTTTATTCGCCAAGCTAAAATAATAAAACGCTTTGGTGCAGCCGCTGTTGTAATGGCGTTTGATACCGACGGGCAAGCCGACACGGCAGACCGTAAGTTCGCAATATGTGCGCGCAGTTATAAAATATTGGTAGAAGACATTGGCTTTGCGCCAGAAGATATTATTTTCGACCCTAATATATTTGCCGTAGCCACCGGTATTGAAGAGCACGACAACTACGCCGTAGAATTTATTGAAGGTACACGCCGCATTAAGCAAAATTTGCCGCACTGTAAAGTGTCGGGCGGTGTATCAAATGTATCGTTTTCGTTTAGGGGTAATAACCCCGTACGTGAAGCTATTCACTCGGTGTTTTTATATCATGCGATTCAAGCTGGCATGGACATGGGTATTGTAAATGCGGGGCAACTCGCCGTTTACGATGATATACCAGCAGAGCTTCGTAAAGCCGTTACCGACGTAATACTTAACACCGACCCAGGCGCAGGTGAGCGCTTAGTTGAGCTTGCACCTAAGTATTCGGGCATGGCACAAGCCGAGCGAGTAGAAGATTTAGAGTGGCGCACATGGCCCGTGGCAAAACGCCTTGAGCACGCGCTTGTTAAAGGTATTACTACCTTTATTGATGAAGATACCGAAGAATGCCGTGCTGCTGCCGATAAACCTATTCACGTAATTGAAGGGCCGTTAATGGACGGCATGAACGTAGTAGGCGACTTATTTGGCGCAGGTAAAATGTTTTTACCACAAGTGGTTAAATCGGCGCGCGTAATGAAGCGAGCTGTAGCCTACCTAGACCCATACATTGAGCTTGAAAAAGAAGAAGGCTCAACTAACGGTAAAATAGTGATGGCGACCGTAAAAGGCGACGTACACGACATAGGTAAAAATATTGTGGGCGTGGTACTGCAATGTAATAACTATGAAGTAATCGATTTAGGCGTAATGGTACCGGCTGATAAAATACTACAAACCGCCATCGACGAAAAAGCCGATATTATTGGGTTATCGGGCTTAATTACCCCATCGCTTGACGAAATGGTACACGTAGCAAAAGAAATGAAACGCCGTGGTTTTGAACTGCCGCTACTAATTGGTGGTGCAACTACCTCTAAAGCGCATACCGCAGTAAAAATTGAGCCGCAATATGACAAAGGCGTTGTGTATGTAAATAATGCCAGTCGTGCGGTTGGTGTGGTTTCAAACTTATTATCAAAAGATATTAAACCTGACTTTTTAGCTAAAACTAAAGCTGAATATGTAAAAGTGCGCGAGCAGCAAGCGCGTAAAAAACCACGCTCTAAGCCGGTTACCATTGGGCGTGCCCGCGATAACGCTGCACAGCTTGATTGGGATAACTACACGCCACCGGTGCCTAAAAAGCTCGGCGTGACTGAATTTAAAAACGTATCAATCGCGACTTTACGTAAATACATAGACTGGACGCCATACTTTATGACGTGGTCAATCGCCGGTAAATACCCGCGCATAATGGACGACGAAGTAGTAGGCGAGCAAGCACAAAGCTTATTTAAAGATGCTAACGACATGTTAGACGACCTTGAAAAAGCATGCAGTTTGCAACCACTTGGCGTAATTGGTTTATTCCCAGCAAACCGCGTTGGGGACGACATAGAAATATACACCGACGAAACACGCAAAGAAGTATTAACTACTTCGTGCCATTTACGTCAGCAAACCGAAAAAACCGACTTTGCTAATTACTGCCTAGCCGACTACATAGCACCCAAAGGCACGCCTGACTATTTTGGCGCGTTTGCAGTAACGGGCGGTTTAGAAGAAGACGACTTAGCAAATGCGTTTGACGCACAGCAAGACGATTACAACAAAATAATGATTAAAGCGGTTGCCGACAGGCTCGCCGAAGCGTTTGCAGAATACTTACACGAAAAAGTACGTAAAGAGTATTGGGGTTTTGCACCAGACGAAAATCTAGCAAACGATGAGCTAATACGCGAAAACTACCAAGGTATTCGCCCAGCGCCAGGTTACCCTGCGTGCCCTGAGCACACTGAGAAAAAGAAAATTTGGCAATTATTAGACACCGAAAAGCGCATTGGCATGCAGCTAACTAGCTCGTACGCCATGTGGCCAGGTGCTGCTGTTTCAGGTTGGTATTTCTCACACCCAGAGGCTAAGTACTACGCAGTAGCCGCAGTGCAAAAGGATCAGGTAGAAGACTATGCTAAACGAACCAATATGACGCTTGAAGAAGCTGAACGTTGGCTATCGCCTAACTTGGGGTATGATCCGGAGTAGAGCGAAGCTTTAAGAGGTAAACTATCAGCCGTCAGTTTAATGATTTGCTCCTCTTAATTAAAGTCGGGGTTTTAATTTTGCGTACCATGGATACTTAGTAAGTATTAGTATTTTTTATTTATTAAAATCCAATTTTTATTGTACCTGTATTGAAATATATCGAGGGTCAGTATAATATTTGTACCTCGCATCTAAAAATTAAGGAAAGTTAGTGGAAAATCTCATGGAAATTAGATTAAGTATTAGTGGTTTTGGTATTGGCTTAGCTAACACAGGATTTGGTGTTAATGCCGTTTCTGGTTGTTACGTTGAAATTCGTGAAAATAGAGGCGCTTCAACCAGAGTATATGGCGTTACAGATCATTTATCTCTAGGGTCAGATTCAAGTACGATATTAGTCGGGCATGTTTCTACCGAATGGATGAAAATAAATGAAGGTAAGCCAAGAGAATTATTAAAACATATAAACCTAGTAGGCAAACTATCAGATATAACAGTTTCAGGGACTACTATTGGCTCTAGCAACGCGGATGTAACTGTTAAGGTTGTGGATGAAACGGGATCGCCTGTCACTGTAATTGAAAAAATGGGGATTAAGGCTTCTGGCTTCCAGATATCTTCGACTAAAATAAGAGGGAAGCTTAAATCACTCATAACAAAGCAACAATTAGAAGCTGTCAAAGGGAAATAAAATGACTCTCTTATCTTCTAATAAAAATGAGAGGGTCAGCTTGTGGAAACGGATTCTGAATTCTGCGTTGTTGTTTTCCCATATAGTTTTGTTATTAGGGATTTCAGTTATAGCATTCGACCGCGAGAGATTTAAAGGCATTAGCGATGCAACATACGGTGATAATGCTCTTTTAATGGAATCTAACTTGGCAGATATATTCGTTTCCCCTTGGTTTGCATATTTGTGCTTAGCTTTGATTCCAATAGCTTTAATAAAAGAGCGTTTATTGAAGAGTTATAACCTTAGGATTTACTTAAATGCATTAGCTTCTCTTATATTCGGAGCAATGACTTTTATATTTATTGTTAATCTTTATAGATTTTAATAAATCTATAAGCAGACAATATTATCAATCTACTAATAAAGATAAGCGAGCCTAATTAGGCTCGCTTTTTTGTGGTCAGGTTAGTGAGCAACTTTAAATTTTTTCTCTTAGCTGCTTATGGAATGTATTGATCTACTTTGTTAAGTGAGATGTTGTTTATCGTTAAATAATATAGAATTAGTTGTCATCGTTGCACAGGGAAGTTTAAGTTTATGAAAAAGTGGATAATTCCAATAGTATTATTAGGCTGGGTTATTTTGGCTCTCAGTTTATATTTCTCTACATTTCATGGCGAGCTATCAGTCCAATCAAGTGATTGGGGCAGTTTTGGTGGTTATATCTCAGGTGTTATTACAGTCCCTTTTAGCGTAATTAGTGCGTACTTTCTATTTCAAACATATATAGATACTCAGAAGTCATATTCTCATACTTTATATGAGAGCAAGATCAATATCTCACATTCAGCAATACGTGAAGCTGCATTATATTTAGAAAAAGCACTTGATGGTAAAATAGTCATAGATGAGAAAGAGTTAAGTTTTAGAGATGTTCATAGTAACCCTAAAATAGCTAAAGAGATCTTCCAGTATATTAAATCAGATAGTAACCTGAACGCCCATTATAGAGTCACTGTTGGGAAAGCATATATTTGCTTATATGACTTTTTGAACTCTTCTGAAGATAAGTATCGCCAAACTGATGTAATCAAGTTTTACAAGCTCCAATATCAGTGGATCATAAAAATTCATAATGAATATGAATTAGAAGTTATTAGATTTAGTAAAGTTAATTCAAAAGGAATCGAGAAATATTTTTATAATACTTAATATCTTCATTCTTGTAGCTAGATGGTTATAAATGAAACGTCTAAACCACATCCTACTGTGCCTATCTCTACTTTTTACATCTAACACATTTGCTCTTGAGCAAAAATATCACGAGTTCATTTCACCTGTTATTGCTGCATTTGAAGCTAATGACAAAGCCGCAATTGCAGCACTTGTTAGTTACCCGCTGAAACGACGATACCCGATACCTGACATTAAAAATAAAGCTGAGTTTATTAACCGCTTTGATGAGATATTTAATGATGAACTCGCCGCAGTTATTGGTAGCTCTAATATTGATACCGATTGGGACAGTGTCGGTTGGCGTGGCATTATGCTAAATAACGGCGTTATGTGGATTGATACAGACGGTAAAATTATTGCTGTAAATACACAAAATACTAAAGAGCAGGCACTTGCTAAAAGCTTAATCGAACAAGGTAAGCAATCCTTGCACACAAGTATTAATACTTTTGAAAAGCCAGTACTCGATTGGAAAACGTCTAGCTACCATATTCGAGTTGATGATTTAGGCGATCATCATTATCGGTATGCAGTGTGGGGTATTAATAAAAAACCAAGCGACAAGCCCGATATGGTTTTACTAAATGGCGATATTACATTTGAAGGTAGCGGTGGGAATCATCATTATACCTTTAAAAATGGTCGCTATAGTTATGTGCTACAAGTAACTATTATTGGCTGCGATACATCACCGCCAGGTTGGCTTGAAGTTTATAAAGACGATGAGAGGTTGTTGTCTGAAGATGTTATAAGCACTCATTAATGTATTTTTTAGTATGCTTGGTAATGTAGATCTGTTTTTAGCAGTTAAACGTTCTAATAATTAGTATTTTTATAAAACAGATCTAAGTGGTAGGCTAAAAGTAGTAAGTATAAAATAGTAAGTAATTAAAAATAGTTCTCGCGCAACAAGGAACCGTCCTTTAAAGCGCTTTGCCAAGGAGTTTAGTATGATCACGCTTACCATTAATGGTAATAAACATGAGTTTTCTGGCGATCCGTCAACGCCAGTATTATGGTACCTGCGAGACGAATTGAATTTAACTGGGCCTAAATTTGGCTGTGGTATGGCTCAGTGCGGTGCGTGTACCGTGCATATTGATGGGGTAGCTCAGCGCTCGTGTGTATTGCCTGTAGCGGCAGTAGAGGGTCTTTCAATTACAACAATTGAAGGGTTAAGCGAGCAGGGCGACCATCCCGTGCAACAAGCATGGGTTGAGCATAAAGTACCGCAGTGTGGTTTTTGCCAGTGCGGCCAAATGATGCAAGCTGCGAGTTTATTAGCAGCAAACCCAACCCCTACCGATGATGAAATAGTAAGTAATATGTCAGGTAATATTTGCCGTTGTGGTACGTATCCGCGCATTCATAAAGCAATTAAATCAGCTGCTAAAACAATGGCGAGTGTTCAATATTTTGACCCAAATGAACAAGGGGAAGGAGTATGAACCAAGATAACAAATACTTTGATTTAAACCGCCGTCAATTTTTAAAAACCAGTGCAATAGGTGCGTTGGTACTCGGTACTTACTTTGTAGGCAGTGCGCCAAGAGCGATTGCTGGCGTGTTAGAGCAGCCATCTGAGCAAGCAAAGCGCGCAAACTTATTTATTGCACTGCGCCCGGATGGCATGGTTGAAATAACCTGTCATCGCTCTGAAATGGGTCAGCAAATTCGCACTGCAATTGCACAAATAGTTGCCGATGAAATGGAAGCCGCGTGGGATAAGGTTATTGTTATTCAGGGGAAGGGCGACCCTAAATACGGCGATCAAAATACCGATGGCTCGCGCAGTATTCGCTACAACATGCAGCGCCTACGTGAAATGGGCGCAAGTGTGCGTTACATGATGCAGCACGCTGCCGCTAAGTATTGGAAAGTTGACCCGCAAACCTGTACTGCTAATCAACACGTTGTTACTCACAGCTCAGGTAAATCACTTACTTATAAAGATTTAATCGACTTAGCGCTTACAATAACGCCACCAGAAGCTGATAAACTAACACTTAAAACACGCAAAGAATGGCGCTATATTAATACCGGCATGGCGCACATAGATTTAGCCGATTTAGTAACAGGTAAAGCAATATTTGCAGCCGATGTACGCGAACCACAAGCGTTGGTGGCTATAATTGAACGCCCGCCAGTAGTGGGCGGTGTTGTTAAGTCATTTGATGCCAGTGCTACAAAAGCGATAAGCGGCGTTATAGATGTTATTGAAATCCCTGCACCAAAAGGCGCACCGCAGTTTCAGCCAAAAGGTGGCATTGCGATTATAGCTAAAAATACATGGGCTGCATGGCAAGGGCGTAAAGCATTAAAAGTCGTGTGGGATGATGGCAAAAATGGCGATTACAATTCAGAAGAATTTAAAAAGTCATTATTACAAACAGTACAAACTCCACAGGCAAACATACGTGATAAAGGCGATGCCATGGGCGTGTTGGCTAAATCGAGCAATAAATTGGTAGCTGATTATTACGCGCCGCACCTTGCTCAAGCCCCAATGGAGCCGCCTTGTGCAACAGCTATGTACAACAAAGACAGTATTGATATATGGGCTGCTACGCAAAATCCACAAGCCGATATGAAAACAGTGGCTGCAATGCTTGGCATGGATGAGAGCAAAATTAATGTTCACGTTACTATGCTCGGCGGCGGCTTTGGGCGTAAATCAAAACCTGACTTTTCAGCAGAAGCAGCTTACCTTTCAATGAAAGTAGGCAAACCTATTCGTGTTCAATGGACGCGTGAAGACGACATACAACATGGCTTTTACCATGCAGTTTCGGCTCAGCACATTGAAGCATCGCTAGATAAAAATGGCGCTATAGAATCTTATTTACACCGCACCGCGTTTTCACCAATTACCTCTACCTTTTCAGAAGGGGCGACTACGCCAGGGAGCTTTGAACTGCGCTTAGGATTTACCGATAACCTCATTAACACACCTAACATGAAGTTAGAAAACGGTGATGCGCCTGCCAAAGCACGAATTGGTTGGATGCGTTCTGTATCAAATATTTTTCATGCTTTTGCTATTCAGTCATTTATTGGCGAAGCAGCACACAAAGCAGGTCGCGACCAAAAAGACTATTTACTAGACACTATAGGTCCGAGTCGTATTGTTGATGTAACTGAGCAAAATGCTACATACGATAATTACGGTGGCGATAAAGCGGTTTATCCGTTAGATATTGGCAGGCTGCGCCATGTTATTGAAAAAGTAGCTGACATGAGTAAATGGGGGCGAGAACTTCCTAAAGGGCGAGGTTTAGGTATAGCAGCACATAGAAGCTTTTTAACTTACGTAGCGACGGTAGTAGAAGTAGAAGTGTCGGATGCTGGCGATTTAAACGTAATTAAATCGTGGGTTGTCATTGACGCGGGTACGGTTGTAAACACCGACACCGTTAAAAACCAAACCCAAGGTGGCTCTATTTACGGAATTACAACTGCAATCAGCGATGGTATTACCTTTGACAAAGGCCGCGTGCAGCAAAGTAATTTTCATGATTATCGAGTACCGCGTATGAGCGACGTACCTCTTGAGATTGACGTTGAAATTGTACAAAGTGATGCACCACCAGCAGGGATAGGCGAGCCGTCTACACCAGTTTATGCGCCAGCATTATGTAATGCTATTTTTGCAGCGTGCGGAAAGCGTATTAGGCAGTTACCGATTGGTAACCAATTAAAAACGTAGCTAAATAACCTACAGCTTAAACAAAAAACCGCCAAAAATGGCGGTTTTTTTAAAGCGGTTAACGCACTTAAAACTCATAAATTACATATTTTTTTCACTAAATCATTATTAATTTGATTCGGTTTAAACGCACTTATATGTTTAGGTATATCAGCTTGTGTATATTCGAGCTGAACATATTCATATGACTGAGGTTCAACAACCTCTTCAAGTAGATAGCTCTGCTTTGACTTTTTACTAAATAACACAGAGTAATTTTTCAACTCAGTATGAGTAAGCTGGTTGGCTTTATACACATTAAAGAATTCATTGTTTGAAGCGACAAAGCTATTGAGAGTTGATGACCAATCTGCATACCATTGTGATTCTTCAAGCGGTACGTTTCCAATAATAACAACAGCTTGGTCGTTATTATAGTCGTCGCATAGCTGTTTTTCTAAAGATGTTTGTTCAGCTATTACTACTCCAGTGCATCCCATAATGCAAAAAGCTAAGCATCCTAAAAGGCTTTTTTTCATTTTAGTATCCTATATAACAAGTGGAATCACCTGATTGTTTGAAATTGATGACTGGTTAAAAAGTAATTAGCTTAATGGGCAAATGTTGAGGTTGTGGGACTTATAAAGTGCAGTGAGTCCATTTTGGATAAATTACCATCCCACCTTAGCTCCCAGCAATATTTGGAGTCCTTAGAGCTATTTAAACTCTTTTTCCTCAAGATAAACATCGTAGTATTGGACTAAATAGTATAACTAACTAAATATAAAAGATAGGCTCAATATTTATCGTAAAATCAGTATGTAAACATATTAAAAGACAAAAAATAGGGTCTTAATTTTTTATGAAATTTATAACCCATAACAAAAAACCGCCAAAATGGCGGTTTTTTTAAAGCGGTTAACGCGGCTTAATGGCCTTTTTCAAATTCATCTACTTCGCGCTCAGCTTCTTCTTTAGATTTACCGTATTGCTGTTGAATTTTACCAACAAGCTCTTTACGGCTACCTTCAATTTTATCTAAATCATCGTTGGTAAGATCGCCCCATTTTTGTTGAGCCTTACCTTTAAGTTCTTTCCAATTACCTTCGATACGATCGCTGTTCATAAGTTTATCCTTACTTTAGGTTAGTGAATTGACTGTCAATTATAAAGTAGCAAGCCTTATACCAAGAGATAATGATGAATTTATTGTTTTTATTATCAGTTGGTTATATTTTTATGTTGAGTGTTGTTGTTTTTAATATTGTGTTTTTATTAAAAAATATACATAGCAGCCTGTAATTATTGCTGACATAAGTTACGCCGCTTTGATGTAACTCATTCTTAAACTTTTGTTTTAAGCTAATATGCAGGTATTAAATAAAGTAGTTAACCTGAGTGAGTTATGAATATTAAAACGTGTGAATATGGGGTAGGTGACTGCTCATACAAAATGGCAGGTGAGTTAGCAGGTATTACACAATTGGTGAATGCGTTTTACGATAATATGGTCGCTTTAAAAGAGGCTGAAAATATAAGGAGTATGCATTCAAAAGACTTATCGGCATCGCGAAAAAAGCTCACTTATTTTTTGTCGGGCTGGCTAGGTGGTCCTAAATTATACGCTGAACATTTTGGCAGTATTAACATTCCTCAAGCGCACAAACATTTACATGTAGGAATTGAGCAAAGCGGTGCATGGCTGTTATGCATGCAAAAAGCGGTTGATGAGCAACCTTACGAAGCCTCATTTAAAATTTACTTAATGGAGCAATTACGCGTACCTGCTGATCGAATTAGAATGGTATCCGGTAGTTAATAGCAATTATTAATAAACATCAATCGCAGCTAGGCTTTGGTTTTTTGTTACAATGCCTGCAAAGCAATTTAGGGTAAATAGCTGTGCTGCCTGTTCAAGACATATATCAACAACTCATTACTACATTACAACGTAATCCTATTACGTTACTACAAGCGCCGCCTGGTGCTGGTAAATCTACGTGGTTGCCGCTACAGCTTATGCGCGACGGGCATTTTAAACGTATTGTAATGCTAGAGCCTCGCCGAATAGCTGCACGTAATATTGCCAGTTATTTAGCAAAGTGCCAAAACGAGAGTGTTGGGCAAAGTGTGGGTTTGCGGATTAGAGGCGAGAGTAAAGTAAGCGCTAATACGCGCCTCGAAATAGTCACCGAAGGCATGCTTACGCGCATGCTGCAAAACGACCCCGAATTAAGCGATATAGATTTACTTATATTTGATGAATTTCATGAGCGTTCAATTGCAGCAGATACCTCACTTGCCTTTGCGCTCGAGACCCAAAGTGCACTGCGTGAAGATTTAACCATCATGCTTATGTCGGCAACGCTAGATACTGAGCGTTACACTGCGTTTTTTGATTGCCCTGTAATTCAGTCAAGCGGTCGCAGCTACCCAATAGACGAAATATACATACCCATAAAAGATGAAAGCCGCTGGCTTGATGCAATTCCTACCATAATAAAACAAGCACTTAATGAGCAAACAGGCAGTGCATTGGTATTTTTACCTGGGCAATTTGAGATACTACGTGTGCAACAAGCACTGAACGATTTACCCAGTAACTGCATAGTCGCAACGCTATTTGGCGAGCAAGATAAAGCTAATCAGCAAGCTGCTATTGCCCCTGCACCAAACGGTATGCGCAAAGTAGTGCTTACCACCAATGTAGCCGAAACCAGTTTAACTATCGAAGGTATTCGCATTGTAATTGACAGCGGCAAGCGCCGTGCAGCTACCTTTAATTTAAAAACAGGGGTTACTGAGCTCACAACACAAAGTATATCGCGCTCCTCTGCTGTGCAGCGTGCAGGACGTGCAGGGCGAATAGAGCCGGGTATTGTATATAGGCTTGGTTCAAAGCAAACCTTTGAGCGCCGTAATAGCCACGACAATCCCGAAATACTCACATCAGACATAAGCCAACTTATGCTAGAGGCAAAGCAATGGGGAGCCAGTATTGATGAGCTAACCTTGCTCGATAAGCCCACTGAGCAGCAATGCGAGCAAGCAAGTAACCTGCTTAACATGCTAGAAGCTATTGATAGCAAAGGTAAGCTTACCCAGCTTGGCAGTAAAATGTTAGGTTTTGGTGCTGATATTCGTTTGGCGCATATGCTACTAAAAGCCCATATGCTTGATGACCAACTCCCTGGTATTTTTAGGCTCGCTATTTATTTAGTGGCATTACTTGAGAGCCGAGTAAACAATGCAAACGAGTTGAGTTTAGCGTTGCATAGCCAACAGCAACGTCCACATCCGGTATTTAAACAACAGTTAAAGTATTGGCAAAACCGCTTAAAAGTAAAAGACGAAAACAGCGAATTAAATACGCATTATATAAGTTTGCTAGTGGCATTGGCATACCCAGATCGTATTGCTAAAAAACGCGGTAATGGTTACCTACTTGCCAATGGTGCAGGTGCTGAGTTAAACGCCGATTACTGGCACAACGACGATTACTTAGCCATAGCAACCATGGGTGGGCACAAAGGAGGGCGTATATTTACAGCCACTGCGCTTAACCCATTTGAGTTACAAGAATTTTTACCGCATTTATTTAGTGAACTTACTCGCTGTGAGTTTGACGAAAAATCAGCACGTTTTATTCATCAAGATGAAGTAAAGCTCGGGGCTATAACACTCACCAGCCAACCTAGTAAACAAAAACTAGATAAGGGCGAGCGCGCTAAAGCGTGGCTTAACTTATTTGCTAAACACGGTTTTGCATTATTTAACGAGCAACCTGATGCGCAGCAATTGCTGATACGCATGAGCTTAGCAAGTAAGTTAATGCCCGATAAATTCCCGCAAATAAATGAGCAACAACTCATTCAAAGTGCAGCGCAGTGGCTAGGCGTGTTTTTAGAAGATATTAAAACGCTCACGCAGCTTAAAAAGTTTAACTACTTTGAAGCATTACAAAACTGCTTTGATTGGCAACAACAAACCGCTTTAAAAACACTGTTACCACTGCGCTTAACTGTGCCCAGTGGCTCAAATATAAAAATAGAATACCAACTTGATGGCCCCGCAAAGCTAAGCGTGCGTATGCAAGAAGTTTACGGCTTGACCAGTACACCTATGCTCGGTAACGGTAAACTGCCATTACTTATGGAGTTGCTATCGCCAGGTAAACGCTCACTGCAACTTACTCAAGATTTAGCACACTTTTGGGCTAGCAGTTACCGCGATGTGCAAAAGGAAATGAAAGGCCGCTACCCTAAGCATTTTTGGCCGGACGAACCTGCCAACAGCGTTGCAACAAATAGAGTAAAGAGCAAAATGTAATTTGCCGTATTTTATAACTTTATTTACTTTAAATAGTGTGTTTTTATATTAGAAACAATAAGGAATGTTAAAAATGAAAATAATATTTGCTGCTTTACTTCTACTCTCATCGGGTGTCAGTGCTAACAATTACCAAGAAGAAGTTGATAAATTTTTTGAATTGTACGCTGATGAAAAAACAAGCGATGCTGTTGATTCCATTTACGCAAGTAATAAATATGTGTCGTCGATACCTGATCAGGTAAAACAGATAAAAACACAGCTATCCTCACTTGATGATCTTGTTGGTGAAATTAATTTCATTAATAAGGTTTCTGATTATAAAGTTGGGGAGCTTTTTGTTCATGTAACCTACCTAGTAACCTACGATAGGCAGCCTATTCGTTTTGAATTTCAATTTTTTAAAGTGAAAGAAGGTTGGAGAATTTATTCAATGTCTTTTGATGACAATATCGATGAAGATATAAAAGAGCTTGCAAGAAAAGCTGCGCTAAAAAATTAATGTATTAATAAATTTAGTCGTTTTAGTAAAAATACTTTTTTAAAAGTAATCGTTATGAAGTGTAAGCTAAGCTTTCTATTAATTATATTTTTTAGCTTTTCAGCCCGTGCCGATGAGACGTTAGACCTAAAGTTGTTTGCACAAAGTTATTACAATGCCATGACCGCAACACAAGCACCTAACGCAGGTGCTAAAGAGCTTGAAGCTTACCTTGCATTGTTAACCGATGATATTGGCAATCAACATATTCCGTATCAACCGGATGACTCACGTACTCCAGATGGTAAAAGCAGATGCGCAAAGGTATGAGTTTTTACTTAGGTGCGCACACATTGTTTGAAAGCACACTGCTTCATACATTTGTGTTTAACGATACAGGCTTTGCTATTCGTTATAAAAACTATGTAAAAGGTATTCATCCGCAAAATGGCGATGATCCGCAAGTATCACGAATAAACGAATAACTAATAAAACAAATAAGGATATATATGAAACATTTACTTATCGCATTATCAATATTAATGCTTAGTGCATGCGTTAGCACAAAAAATGATTTTAGATTTGATGGCTCCACACCAGAGACAACTCAAGTGGGAGTTAATAAAGTTTTAAAAGCATTAAAGCCTCAAGATTCCATGCGTTTTTTAGGCGCTTTAATCGCAATTCAGTTTTCTGACGTGCAAAGCGCAGAAGATATAATAGGCGACCCGACCATGATGGGAGAAATGAATTACTTTATTATTGGCAAAAAAATAGATGGTTTAAATTATTACGAAGTACTGGATCTTGCGAGTTCGTCTCCATCAAAAGTTGAATTTTCTGTAGAAGAGTAATTTTATTTTGTTAGTTACAATATAATTTTACGCCAATGATGCAGTGCATTATTAGCGTTTTTATATGAAATTATTTATATTTAACTATTTATACTTAACTATTCGGGATGATAGTTCATTTTTTTAAAAGCATCGTATATCGCTAAATGTAGTGTTTCAGTGTGATCTAGGTTTTCAAAATAGCCAAATTGCACTTGGCTTTTACTACTAAGAATAGGCGTGACTTTTTTATGTAATTGCTTTGCTAAACCTTCCATTAGCTCACCTTCTTTACCTACACCAATATAAACCGATTGAGGAAAGGTAGTTGGCTCAAAAGGGCCATTTAGTAATTCATTATCGGCCCACCATAGGCTTGGGCTAATTATTACGTAATGATTAAACATTGCAGGATGATTAAATAAAATTTCGGTGGCTAGTAAACCACCTAACGACTGACCAATTAAAGTGCTTGTTGAGTTGGTACGGTAAGTTTTATTGATCAGTGGGCGTAGTTCGTCGTTTATAAAACTAATAAACTTTTTTGAGCCACCGTGCGTTGGCAAGTCTTTTAAATCGAGGGCATTATTACTCGGTGATGTAAAATCGTGTTTACGATCGATATTTGCTATACCCACAACGATGGCTTCGGGTATATGGTTTATCCACGGAAAAGAAGCAAATTGTACAAGCCCTGCAATATGAATAAAGTCTTCATCTTTTGAGCCATCGAGTAAGTAAATAACAGGGTAATGCTTATCGCTTGATTGCTCATAACTATTAGGTAAGTAAACGTTTATAGTGCGTTGCTGCTCAAGCGTGGTTGATTTAAAGGTAAAGGTTTCACCAATACTAAAAGGTTTTGTTTTAATCGGTTCTGCATGGCTTAATAAGCTAAAAGCTAAACATATTATTGTAAATAAACTTAACACTTTATTTTTCATTAGATTGCCTTTAGTTATTGTTATCACTTAATTTAAACTTCTTTACCGCCATGCTTTTCTGCTAGGTCGTCGAGCTCTGCTGAGGTGTAGTCAAAACCACTTTCGTCGTATTCGTATGTCACTTTTACACTATCGCCGCCATTAAAAAGTCGTGTTTTTACATCGTTAACCGGCCAGTCTTTGAGCTCGTGTAAAAATCGGTTAGCAACTTGTGAAGATTCAAAACAATAGCGAATTTCTGTTTTCATAAATAATAAAGCTCTGGCTGTTTACCCCTGCAGCTGGTGCATTATTAATGGGGCGTTCATGATTCGGTTACAAAAAATAAAGAGTTAAATTGTAAATTTTGTGTTTCAATAAATGCATCAAACTCGGTACACACTAGCGTACTTTAATTAACAAGTGATGACGACTTTACATGCATTATAAATTTGCTCTGATCGCAAGCTCGGTTTTTATACTAAGCGCTTGCGGTGGTTCAGGCTCCGATGATACGCCAACCGTTAACGGAAATAAAATCCCCATTTTGTCAGTCGCTGATATTCCTAGTGAATTAAGTAAAGGCCAAACAATTGAGCTAACAGCAACAGCCAGTGATAAAGACGGCACTATTACATCGGTTGTATGGCAACAAACGCAAGGGCCTCAACTAATTAATGGACCTCTAGAGGCCGCAACTACCTCAGTAACACTGCTAAATGCGCAAAGTTATAAGCCTGTTGATTATGCTTTTTCGGTAACTGCAACCGATAACGAAGGGGCAAGCAGTGTAAAAACGCTAAGCTTTACTGCACGTAATAATATGGATGACATTAGCGCCGCACGATTACTACACCAAGCAACAATGGGGCCTAAGCTTAGTGAAATACAAAGCGCACAAGGTTTAAGCGAGCAGCAATGGCTTGATAAACAAATAGCGCTACCTATTAATTATCACCGTGATTATTTAGTAAAGCTAAATGACGATGACGACTTTAAATACATAAGCCGCATAGACGCATGGTGGAAGGCAGTAATGCAAAGTGACGATCAACTTCGTCAACGTGTTGCATTTGCGTTAAGTGAAATATTAGTAGTGTCGGATGAAAACAGTGCCTTAAGAGGCCAACCTGAGGGCATGGTCACTTATTACGATTTGCTACTAAAGCATGCTTTTGGTAATTATCGTGACTTACTCCAAGATGTCACGCTTTCGCCTATTATGGGTACTTACTTAAGCCATTTGGGTAACGAAAAAGCAGACGATGCACTTAATATTCGCCCAGACGAAAATTACGCACGTGAAGTAATGCAATTATTTACTATTGGCCTTGAAGAGCTAAACCTAGATGGTAGCGCCAAGCTTGATGCCCAAGGGAATACTATTGCCACTTACGGGCAGGACGAAATAGAGGGTTTTGCACGCGTATTTACAGGTTGGACGTTTGCCGATAGTGAAACATTTAAGCGTAAAATTCGTGATTATATTAAGCCAATGGAAGCGTTTGACGAGTACCACTCTAGTAAACAAAAAACCTTACTAAATGGCGAGGTTATACCACAAGGTTATGCAGCAGAAGAGTCATTGCATATAGCGCTTGATAACTTATTTAACCATCAAAATGTTGCGCCGTTTATTAGCAAACAGCTTATTCAGCGATTAATTACGTCAAATCCAACACCTCAATACGTTGAGCGAGTAGCTAATGTATTTATTGATAACGGTGCTGGTGTACGCGGCGATTTAGCGGCGGTAGTAAAGGCTATTTATTTAGATGATGAAGCGCGGCATTTTGGCTCAGTGCTTAATTACCAAGGTAAAATTAAAGAGCCTATTTTAAAGACTGTACAGTTTTGGCGAAACCTCGATGCTAAATCGCCAGCGGGTTATTATAAAACATGGAATTTAATAAATAGCTACGGGCAAGGGCCCATGCAGTCGGCTTCGGTATTTAACTTTTTTAGGCCTGATTATCAAACCGCAGCTTTACGAAATGAAGGTATTGTTGCGCCAGAATTACAAATAGCAAACGATGCAACACTGATTGGCACCATGAACGCGCTTTACGCAAGTTTAGTGTGGAGTACCGCAGAAGCGCACAGTGATTTAAATTCAAATGGTATTTATGTTTATGTTCAAGACGACATGAATGTTTTAGAGAAAAACGGTGTTAGCGCGCTATTAACTCAGTACAACACGCTATATTTTGCAGGCGCAATGAGCAGTGACACTCGCCAAGCATTATTTGATTTAGATGCCTATTTTAATGAAGAGCAATACCGTGAACGGGTTTCGTATTTATTATATATGATTGCTATTTCACCTGAATTTAACGTGCAGTATTAGGAGCGCATAATGAGCATTAATAGAAGAGAGTTTTTGTCGTTATGTGTAAAAGGCAGCGTATCGGCCGCCGCGTTAACAAGCCTGCAATTACAAGCGTTAACTGGAGCGACTAATGCTGTTGAGCTAGGTGATTACAAAGCATTAGTGTGTGTTTATTTATACGGAGGGAATGATTCGTTAAATATGCTCGTTCCGCTTGAAGGCGAGCAACGTAGTGTTTACGAGCAAAGCAGGCAGAACCTAGCGGTAGAGAGCCCACTTGAGTTAAGTATTAAAAGCCAGTTTGCCGGTGGAGTCGGTATTCACCCTTCACTTGAACCTATACAAAGTGTATTTGAATCTCAAAATTTAGCATTTATAGGCGGGGTAGGTACTTTACTCGCTCCCACGACATTGAGTGACTATAAAAATAAAACAGTAGGCTTACCTAAGCATTTGTTTTCGCATAACGATCAGCAGGCTGCGTGGATGTATGGTAGAGAAAAACAATCACTTAACAGTGGTTGGGGCGCACGACTTTTAGAACGTTTAGAGTTACAAGATGAGTTTGCAGCTAATGTATCACTCGACGGTACTAATCTATGGCAAACGGGAAGTACAACGAGTGCATTTGCGCTTAACAAAAGCGGCATTAGTAATATCAACGCGTTTGGAGGGTATCAACCTCGAAGCGAGCACGTAACCGCTATTATGAATCGCTTATTAGGTAATACAGGGCATCCGTTAAGTACTGCTTATGCTAATGGTTTAACAAGTGCGATAAATAACACTCAAGCAATGAACAGCGCCTTGGAAAGCGCGCCTGCATTTATTACTCCATTTAGCGATAATAGCCTTAGTGAGCAATTCGCAGCAGTCGCGAAAACAATTCGCGTACAGGCAAAATTGAGTACTCAGCGCCAAGTGTTTTTTGTTTCTATGGGAGGTTATGATACGCACGACAACCAATTAACAACGCACCCTGCTTTATTAAATACGTTAGCTCAAGGATTAAGTGAATTTGATAGCGCAATGAAAGAGCTTGATATGGCTGATAAAGTGACTGCGTTTACTATGTCTGATTTTGGTCGCACGTTGACCTCAAATGGCGATGGTACTGACCATGGTTGGGCAGGAAACCAAATAGTAATGGGCGGCGCAGTAAAAGGTGGCAATATATATGGCGAGCTACTAACGCAACATTTGGATGGGCCACAAGATACCGGTGGCGGGCGTTTAATTCCTAGTGTTGCTAATGAGCAGTACTTTGCCACATTAGCCCAGTGGTTTGGTGTGCCAAGCTCTGAGCTTGCTGATATTTTTCCTAATTTAAGTAACTTTGATTACACAACATTGGACTTTTTTGTGTAATTAGTCGCTAATAGTAATCTAAAAGCGCTTGTTAGTAGTATAAGCTACTGGTTAATAGTGCTTATCTGTTTCAATAATAAAAATCACACACAATAAAGGAATTGTAAAATGAAAGTTTTAGTGAGCTTAGTTAGTTTAATCGCTTTTTTACTCGTACTACTGCCAGGGCCTTTGTATAAATTTGGTATTGTAGAATTAGGCGTTGCGTTTACGGGTTTTAAATATGGCGTTTACGCTGGTGGCGCTGCTTTGGTATTACTTATAGTACAAGTATTATTTATGCGTAAAACATTAACGCTAAGTAGTGGTGTTATTGCACTTGTGTTTTCGGTTGTGGCTATTGCTATGCCACTTAATATGATGAACAAGGCTGAAGGCGTACCGGCAATTCATGACATTTCAACTGATTTAGTTAACCCACCAAAATTTGTAGCAATTGCGCCACTACGTGCAAATGCATCTAACCCAGTAGAATACGCGGGTGAAGAAATAGCAGTGCAGCAACGCAAAGCATACCCTGAACTGGCAACGTTAAGCTTTGCACAATCAAAAGCCGATTTAATGACAGCAAGCGAACAAGCAGTTAAAAACCTTGGTTTTGCTGTAGTAAGTGCAAATACGGCTACAGGTATTGTAGAGGCTACTGATACAACAACATGGTTTGGTTTTAAAGACGATGTGGTCATTCGTATTAAAGATGAAGGCAGCCAACGTTTTGTTGATATTCGTAGTAAGTCGCGAGTAGGGCGCAGTGATTTAGGAAAAAATGCAGAGCGCATTCATTCAATTATTAATGAACTAAATACCTTACTTGAAAAATAAAACGACTTAACCTGTATTAGGTTATTAAAGCCCAACATTGTTGGGCTTTTTTTGTGCCTATTTTATATTGTCAGGTTCTATTCACGGGCTATGCACTATGCTATTGATGATTTAAATTTTTAACCACTATGGAGTTATTATGAAAACAGTAGGATATGCAGCAAAAAGCCAAGGTTCTGAATTAACAGAGTTTTCTTTTGAGCGCCGCGATTTACGAAATAACGATGTAGAAATTGAAATTTTATACTGTGGTGTGTGCCATTCAGATTTACACGCCGTACGAAATGATTGGGGTGGCAGTGACTACCCGTTGGTGCCTGGGCATGAAATTGTCGGTAAAGTTATGTCGGTAGGTAGCGACGTTAAAAAGTATAAGCAAGGCGACACGGTTGCTGTTGGTTGTATGGTTGATTCGTGCCAAAGCTGCGACCAATGTGATAATGACGAAGAGCAATTTTGTCGCGAAGGCATGATTGGTACTTACGCAGGTAAAGACCGTATTAGTGGTGAAATGACCCAAGGTGGGTATTCTAAACATGTTGTTGTACGCGAAGAATTCGTACTTTCTGTGCCAAAAAATTTAGACCTTTCTCGCGTAGCACCGCTACTTTGTGCAGGTATTACTACTTACTCGCCACTTCATAAATGGGGCGTAAAAAAAGGTAGCCGTGTTGGTGTTGTTGGTCTAGGCGGACTTGGTCATATGGCCGTTAAAAATGCAGTTGCAATGGGCGCAAGCGTTACGGTAATTGGCCGTAGTGAGTCTAAAAAAGAGGATGCGGTTAAATTAGGTGCTCAGCACTACTTAGTGTCATCTAATGATGACGAAATGAAAGAATCGCAATCTGCCTTTGATGTCATTATAGATACCGTACCTGTGAAGCATGATTTATCTATATACACACCGCTACTTGATGTAGATGGTACTTTAGTTATTGTTGGCCAAGTTGGTCCTGTAGATGAGCTAAGCACGGTGCCATTATTAATGGGTCGCCGTCGTATTGCAGGCTCACTTATTGGTGGTATTGCAGAAACACAACAAATGCTCGACTTTTGTGGTGAAAACAACGTGCTACCTGAGTGCGAAATGATCAACATTGACGAAATTAACACTGCATACGAGCGTATGGAAAAGTCTGACGTACGATACCGTTTTGTTATTGATATGGCATCGTTAAACGCTTAATTTACTAGGGCCTGTTTATCTTTCGAGGTTGAATTTGCAGCAGACTGTTTGGTATTTAGGCAAGGCAGAGCCTATGTAGTGTGGTTATTCCCCATAAGTAGGCGATAACGCAGCATAAATGCCAAACATGCGCTGCCCTTTGGGTTCTTTCTAGGGGCAATTTACTCTTTGTTGCTCGGTTTTTACTTAGCCCACTAGGTTACAAACCTCACGCCGCGATTAAATCGCCCCTAGATTGAACAAATTTCAATCCTGAAAGGTCAACAGGCCCTAGGTAAATTAAAAATAAGAGAGCCGCTAATTAGCGGCTCTTTTTGTATTTCAAAGTAATCTGAACTCAGGTTAATTAGCGGCTTGCGCTGTTGGTTGCTGTTTATTTAGTTGTAAGTAACTTAGTAGCCACATACCCAAGCCACCTAAAAATAATGCAGCTGCTACGTAACCTGTTTGATTAGGTGCAGCACCTTGGGCTATTGCAATTCCGCCGACCCAAGGGCCTATAGCATTGGCAGTATTAAATGCGCACTGTACTAAGGCACCAATCATAGCGTGGCCTTCGGGTGCAACGTCCATTAAAAGCGTTTGAATCAGCGTAGCTAAGCCCACACTGCAACCAATAAAGAAGATCACCGCGTAAAGAGCCCAAATATTATGGCTTGCCGTTACATAAGCGAAGGCAAATACAATGGTACATACAAGCGCAAGGCCAGTCGTTTTAATTGCTGATTTATCGGCAGCTTTACCCAGTACATAGTTACCGAGCGTACAACCAATACCAAACATTACCATTGCGATAGAAATAGTATACGGGGCTGTTTTTGTTACCACTAAGATGGTGTCGGCAATGTAAGTATAAATACAAAATACCCCGCCAAAGCCAATAATTACAATACCCAAAATAGACCAAACCAGTTTGTTTTTAAGTACGCCAAACTCGTTTAGTAAGTTAGAAGGCTTAGCGTTATCTATATTAGGCACTACTTTATAAACAAAAATAAAAGCAATAAATGCAAGCACTGCAGCGCCGGCTAAACAATACCGCCAACTAAGGTTTTGACCCACAAGTGTTACAACAGGCACACCAACAATAGTGGCCACAGTTAAACCCATAAACACCTTAGACATAAAGCTAGCACGCTTACCTTTTGGGGCAATATCCGATGCTAATAAAATAGCCGCGCCAAAATATGCACCATGAGGTAAACCACTTAAAAATCTAAATATAACCAACTGCTCAAGCGACGTTGCCATCGCGCTTAATCCGTTTGAGATAAACATTAAGCTTATAAATATGAGCAATGCTTTGCGCTTTCTCATATTAGCAGTGGTAAGCATTAAAATAGGCGCCCCCACTACAACACCAATGGCGTAAGCACTAATTGCATAGCCACTTTGTGATGGCGTTGAGCCAAATGTTTCGCTAATTAGTGGCAGCATAGGCATCATCGAAAATTCAGATAATCCTAAAATAAATGTGCCAAGCGCTAATACGAGTAAAATAGCAGTTCTGTTAAGTTGACTAGATGCCGACGTTACATCTGATGTCATAGATGATCCCTTAGGTTTAATTTAAAAATGAAACTGCACAATAAATTCTGAATAGAAAATATTATATGTATGCTTAAATTTTGGTGTGAGAGGGTAGTCTGTGAGAGCGTTATTTTAAGTTAAAAAAAGTACAGAGTCATGCATAAATTAGTGGTTTTGTTAGGTTTTTAAAATGTTAATTAGAAGAAAACACTACTTAATATTTATAAAATAAAAAAACTATTTATAAAGCAGGTGCCTATAAGATATTAAATATTAGCAGAAAGGCTATTTAAAGCTTATATTTACAGTATAGTTACATATTGATATCACATTGATTTGCTAATGTTTGTACTAATTTACTCCTTAAGGTTTTTATATGTTTGGTATTTCTAAAAGAAACGCAAAAATTGAAGAAATGGAGCTTCAATTAATTCAAAAGCAGTCTGTATTATCTGCAATTAATAAGCATGTAGCTTATATAGAATTTACACCTGAAGGAATAATATTAGACGCAAACCAATTGTTTTTAAAAACCATTGGTTACAGTAAAGAGAAAATAATAGGTAAGCATCATCGTATGTTTTGCGAAAGTGAGTATGCCAGCTCACACGAATACAGTAAGTTTTGGCAAGAATTAAAGGCTGGTGACTCTAAAGCAGGAGCGTTTCTAAGATATAAAGCGAATGGCGATAAACTTTGGCTTGAAGCAACTTACTTCCCGGTAGAAGAGCGCGGCGTCGTTACCAAAGTTATTAAAATAGCCTCTGATATTACAAATAGTTACATACAAAGAAAAGCGCAAGAAGCTATTGCAAATGCACTCGACAAAGCTTTAGCCACCATAGAGTTTACCCCTGAAGGTAATATTTTAAAGGCGAACCAAAACTTTTTAGCAACAGTAGGTTACAGCTTAAAAGATATTGTAGGTAAGCATCATAAAATGTTTTGTACTGAAGTATTTTATGAGAAAAACCCACACTTTTGGAATGAGTTGGCACAGGGGCAGTTTAAGTCAGGAAAGTTTAAACGCATTACTGCCGATGGCTCAGAAATTTGGCTAGAGGCTACTTACAATCCAATATTAGATAGCAAAGGTAATGTAACTAAAATCATCAAGTTTGCATCCAATATTACTGATCGTATAAACAATAATAATGCAGTGACTGAAGCCGCTGCAATCGCACACGAATCAGCCGTTTCTACAGTAGAAACAGCTAAAAAAGGATCTGAAATACTGCAACGATCCATAGCAAACTCCGACGCAATTGTAAGCCAAGTACTTAAATCGGTAGATTTAATAAAAGACCTTAATGAGCAATCTGCTGTAATAGGCTCTATTGTTTCTACAATTAGTAGCATTGCAGATCAAACTAATTTATTGGCACTTAATGCAGCCATAGAGGCTGCACGTGCTGGTGAATACGGTCGAGGTTTTGCGGTAGTAGCAGATGAAGTAAGACAACTTGCAGCCAGTACGAGTCGTTCTACTAATGAAATAGCAACGGTTGTTAAAAATAACCAAGAGTTAACTAATGATATATCAAAGCAAATAACGTCGGTTTCAGACTCTTCAGAGCAAGGGCGAGAGCTTATTGCTAATGTATCTGAGGTTATTAAAGAGATTGAGCGCGGAGCTGATATTGTTTCTCAAACAGTCGCAAAGTTAAATGCTTAATTTATTATATGACCTTTAGATAAAACACACCTAACAACATTCTAAATTGATAAAGTGCGACAATATGTCGCGCTTTTGCTTTTGCAGTTCACACTATAATTACGCCAATTATTACAGTGGCATAAATTAACAATGGTTTATAAAAGCAAAACTCAAAAAACATATTTACTAACGCCTGTCGCACTTTTTATTAGCGGTGTGCTATCTCCTTTTGCATTTGCCGACGATACGCCTTTAGAAGTAATTGAAGTACACGGACATGCTCAAAATAAGCATTTAGCACTTGGTTCGTCAGAATCGTTATTAAGTGATTTAGGTGTCGACTTTTCAGCAGCGGGCGGCGTATCTAACCTCCCTGTTTTAAATGGTTTAATGGGCGACAGAGTTAAAGTGTTGATTGATGGTGCAGATGTAACCGCTGCATGCGCTAATCATATGAACCCACCACTTTCGTATATCTCGGCTAATCAAATTACGTCTTACAATGTGGTTGCAGGCGTGTCACCAGTAAGCGCGGGCGGAGATAATATTGCCGGTGTAATAAGCGTTAATTCTATTTCACCACAGTATAGCGATAGCAATGAATTAGGTTGGCACTCAGGTTATGTGTCAGCAAAGTACAGTAGCGTTGATAACGGACGTAAACTTGGCGTGGGTGCACGTTTAGCAAGTGACACTTTTAGCCTTAATTATCAGGGTTCGTTTAGTGATGCAGATAGTTATGAAGACGGTAACGGCGACGTAGTATTAGATACATTGTATCGAGCACAAAATCACAGTTTAACCGCAGCTATACGCGATGATAAACAGCAATTAGTTATAAAGCTAACACATCAAAAAATCCCGTATCAGGGATTTGCAAATCAGTATATGGATATGACCGATAACACCAGTTACGGTGCGATTGCTCAATACAAACGCTCTTTTGATAACAGTGAGCTTGAAGGGCAGGTTAACTGGCATAGCGTAAAGCACGAAATGGGTTTTTTTAGCCAAGAAAAACCCGGCATGATGCAAATGAAAACCGACGCACAAGATATAAGTACGCAGCTTAAGTGGCGTATTGCGCTTGATAAAAATAGCAGCATTTTGCTTGGCCAAGAATATTTTAATTACAGCATTGATGATTGGTGGCCAGGTATTGAAGGCTCAACCATGATGGGACCAGACGATTACGTAAATATAAATAACGGTAAACGAGAGCGAATAGCGGCATTTGCAGAATTTGAGAGCCAAATAAATACAAAATTATGGTTAAACGTAGGCGTACGTATTGAAAGTATTAATACCCAAGTTGGAGAGGTTCAATCTTACAACGATGGTATGAGCATGACGGATATGGACGATATGAGCGACATGGGTAGCATGGAAAGTATGGGAAGTATGACCATGAGTGATACGTCTACAGATAATACCATCGCTGCACAGAATTTTAATGCTGGCGACAGAGATAAAACCGACACTATAGTTGATGCTAACGTATTAATTAACTACCAAATAACAAATTATGATGAGCTGCAATTTGGGCTTGCCCGTAAAAACCGAGCACCTAATTTATACGAGCGATACAGTTGGGGTGTAAGTACCATGGCAACCACCATGATTGGTTGGTATGGCGATGGTAATGGCTATATTGGTAACCCTGATTTAGACGTTGAAACAGCGTATACAATAAGTGCTACTTATATTAAATCGGCTAAAGATGACCGTTGGCGATTAAGCACCAATGTTTGGTATACAGATGTGAACGACTACATTGATGCTGATATTGTAAGAAGCTTCAATAGTTATGGCTTGGACAATACAGCGCGCAATATTTTGCAGTTTACTAATGTAGATGCAATTTTGTATGGTGCAAAAATAGATTTAACAGCCAATATTTATGAATCTAAGCAATTAGGTAACTGGCAGTTACACGCTAATGTTACTAATACGAGAGGCAAGCGCGACGATACTAACCAGCCGCTTTATCAAATTAAACCACTGCAAACCCAGCTAGGTATTAGCCAGCAAATAGGTCGATTTGAAAATGCATTATCTTGGCAGTGGGTAGATACTAAAAGCCGTGTAGATAATAATCGTTTTGAAAACCAAACAGACAGCTACAGCTTGGTTAATTTAAGCTCTAAAGCCACATGGGATGCATTAACGCTAAGCGCAGAAGTGAGTAATGTGTTTGATGAGTATTACCAGCTCCCATTAGGTGGTGTAAGTATTGCGGCACTTAAACAAGATAGTAGCAACGGGTTTGAACAACTTGCAGGGCAGGGGCGTTCATTTAATTTAAGCGTTAGTTACGCGTTTTAATTAACCTCATATTCAAATTTAAAATAAAGCAAAAGCCATAACCACGTTATGGCTTTTTTTGCGCTTTAATAACTAATAACTAATAATTAATAACTAATACGTAAGCCGTAAACTTATTTTATGAAATATTTGTACGCAAAAAGCGTTCTATTAAGCACGCTTGTACTAATTTTACAGTGTTATTTTAAGGCAATGCAGTAAAAAGCAGTAACTTGTTCATCACCCAATGATTAGGAAATACAGTGTTTAAGCAATTTAAAAATAAAGTGATGGGTGCGCCAACGGCCATGGCTGGTTTAGCTTTGGGTATTGCCAGTATGGGGTGGGCATGGGAGAACGTTTTTAATTTAAATTATTACGGGCAATTTTTGGGAGCTGTTTTTGCTAGCCTATTAGTTTTACTTTTGGCTGCTAAATTTTTACTACACCCTCATTTATTAAAAGCCGATTTAGCACACCCAGTTGCAGGAAGTGTGATCCCTACATTTGCAATGGCTAATCTTGTTATTTCAAACTCAATTGGGCAATTTAACCCATTGGCTGGTGATACTATGTGGGTTTTAGCTTTTGTGTTGCATCTCACATTTTTGGTGAGCTTTTTATACCAGCGGGCAAAAAAGTTTAATTTTGAAGATATGGCACCTAGCTGGTTTGTGCCACCAGTGGGGATAATTATTGCAGATGTTACTTTTTCGGGTAATCCGACATTAGCGTGGTTAGCTTATAGTGCGTTAGTTATTGGTATATCAACGTACGCCATAATGCTGCCAATTATGTTTTATCGTTTTTTATTAGCCTTAAAAAGTGACTACGAAATACAGCCTACACTTGCCATTTTAGCGGCGCCTGCCAGTTTAACATTAGCGGGGTATTTTCATGTTGTAGCTAATCCATCACTTGTTATAGTGGGCGCATTATTTATATTAGCGATAATAAAAACACTGATTGTTTATGTGTTATTTATAAAGTTATTACGCAGACCTTTTACGCCGAGCTACGCTGCTTTTACATTTCCAATGGTTATTGGGGCAACTGCATTATTTAAAATGAAAGACTGGATGCAAAGTATAAACCTCGCAATGCCATATGTAGATACAGTTAATTACTTAGCTACGTTTGAACTTATAGTTGCCACGGCAGTGGTATGTTATGTAAGTGGTCGGTACTTTTGCCACTTTAAATTATCAAAGCAACAGGTAACGTAAAGTTACTCTTGGATTACCTGTGGCTCATTATTTTCTTGCTCAGCTAGTTTTTCGCGCTCAGCTTTTGACACATAACCAGGTTTGTTGCTTTTGTGTAGTTTAGCGTTAGTGCGTTTATCTTTCTTTTGAAATTTAGTGACGATTTTTTTACGACGGTTCACAATTAAATGCCCTGTTAATTTTAAGTCGCGCATTATACAACCACCCTATAAAAGCTGCTATATAAATATTCAGCTTAAGTTACCTGTGTGTTTAGCGTAAAGAGCTATAAGTAAGCGCTTCATAGCGTTATAATTACCGCTCTTAGTTATTAATTAAATGGGAATTGTTTTGAAAAAGTTAGCTTTAGCCAGTATTGCTTTATTTGCGTTTGGTGCTCATGCGCAGTTAAATAAAAATATTGATAGCGTTGCCGATTACGCAGTAAATACCTACCAAAATGCTCAAATACACACACTAACTAACTTAGTGGCTTTTCCGACGGTTAATAAAAGCGACATTACAGCTCCTCAAAATCCCGATTTTATTGGCTTTAAAGCACTGTTAAAAATGAAATCCGCAGAGCTTGGTTTTGACTATCAAGATTTAGGTTACACCGTATTAATAGGTATGGGCGAGCAAAGCGAAAAAGTAACGGTAGTAACGCACGGCGACGTGCAACCGGCTAATGCCAGAAAATGGAAACAAAGTCCTTTTATTATTGATACGTCTGAGCCAGGTAAATTAGTTGGCCGTGGTACTGAGGACGACAAAGGCGCAATAGCGACAGCGCTTTACGCCATGAAAGCAATTAAAGATAAAGGCATAACGCTTAATAATCGTATTGAGCTAATGATTTATCTTGCTGAGGAGTCTGATTGGGGTCCGCTTACAGAGTTTATGAAAACGTATGAGCAGCCAAAATATGCCGTAACGATTGATGCGTCATATCCTGTAGTGGTTGCAGAGAAAGGTTGGAGCTTAATAGCCCCTACTTTTAATGCAACATCGCCACAAACGGGTGTGTATGTAAGCGATGTAACGGGCGGTGCGTTTAGAAGCCAAATCCCAGAAGATGCAAGCTTAGTTCTGCACAATGCAGACGCGGTACTTATTGATACATTAAAGGCAAAAGCTAAAACATTAGATAAAGTTGAATTTAACTTTAGTGAAAAAAGCAATGGCTTAGCAATAAGTGTTAAAGGTATGTCGGCACATTCATCAGAGCCAGAGTCAGGTATAAATGCCATTGCGTATTTGGCTGAATTATTTAAAGGCGTGGAGCTTGAAAATAATAGCGACGGCGAGCTAATCGACTTTGTAAACCAGTTAATTGGTTTAGACATTCACGGTAAACAATTTGGCGAAATAGCCTATAAGCACGACTTTATGGGCCCGATGACGGTTGCACCAACAGTTATTGAGCGCGATGGTAATGCGCTAACACTTGCTGTAAATGCACGTCGCCCTATGGGTAAAGACGAAGCTGTACTGCAAAAGCAAATTGATGATGCACTCGCGAATTGGCAGGCTGCTAACAATGTAACGCTTGCTAACATAGAAACAATTATTGGTACACCTATGCTACTAGATGGTGCGCCGCATGCGCAAAAGCTACTTGATATTTTCAAGCATTTTACGGGTGACGAAAAAGCTGACTTTGTATCGATTGGTGGTGGGACTAATGCAAAGCTGTTTGATAACGCCGTATCGTTTGGTCCTTCAATGCCAGGTAAGCGCTACACAGGTCACTCAGAGCATGAATTTATGACGCTTGAGCAACTAGAGCTTAATTTACGTATGTACACAGCGATGATGATAGAGCTGGGCAATATGTAGTTTTAGCATTACTTAGATTCAATAAGATATAAATAATAGGTGTTGGGTATTAATCAGCACCTATGTCCTCAAAATTTACCTTAGGCAAGTTTTCAAAGCTTGGTTTGGCAAATAAATACCCTTGCATAAGTTCAACACCTGCGTTTTTAAGCCATGTATATTCTTGTACTGTTTCAATCCCTTCAGCCAATGGAGTAATGTTTAAATCGCGAAACATATTTAAGCAATGAGTTACTATTAATTGGCGTTTTTTGTCGTTGTTTATATTGCGTATGAGCGCCATATCAAGCTTGATAATATCTGTTTGAAAGTCAGCCAGTAAATTTAAACCAGAATAACCTGCACCAAAGTCATCGGTGGCGGTTTTAAACCCAAGAGACTGATAGTAATCAACAACGCGCTTTATGTGCGTGGTATCTTCTATTTTTTCTACTTCGGTAAATTCAAACATAATATTTTGAATTGGAAAGTTATACTTTTTTGCAGCTTCTAGTGTGGTGCGTATACATCGCTCAGGTTTATAAATAGCATTAGGTAAAAAATTAATACTTAGCATTGATGTTATGCCTAGCTTTGAAGCTAGTTGAATGGCTTTAATACGGCAAAGCTGATCAAATGCATAGCGGTTGTCTTCATTCACTTTTGAAATAATTGAATAGGCAGACTCGCCATTTAAACCCCTAACCAGCGCTTCATAGCCGTAAATGAGATTAGTTTTACAGTTTATAATCGGTTGAAAAGCCATAGAAAAATCAAATTCGAGATCGTTAGCGTCAGCACAGTTACTACACGTCACTTTTTCGCAATCTTTTGATTTTTCGCTCATTTAGCTCATCCTCTTATGCATATTTGTTTAGGTTGGTTGAGATTAGATTCTAACACAAATAGATTAAAGTATTGTTTTTTATGTTTTTATACGTAATAAATAACTATGTAATTAAATGAAAAATAATGACTAATGTCAGATCACTTAGTGACATTTGGCAGGTGTGTACGTTGCTTATTAAAATAATAATAGCGACATACATTACTTGGAGAATATAAATGAGCAATACAATTACAATAGGCAAAAAAATTAAAGCATATTTACTTATTTTAACTTTGCTAAGCGTTATAAATTTACTAACTTCGCCTAGTTATATCTGGGTAGTATGGCCAGCGCTTGGGATGGGAATTGGGCTAGTAGTAAGTGCTTTGAGTAGGAATAAACCTAAAAATAATTCTTTATAATAAAAAAGCCAAGTAATTACTTACTTGGCTTTTTTATTAAGGAACTGTCTAAATAGTTAAGTCTAAATAGTTAAAATGCTGATTGAAGTGTCGCATCTAGTGATATTTCAGTATTTAAGAGCTTGGAAATAGGACAGTTCTTTTTGGTTTGCTCGCATAAGGCTTGGAACTGCTCATTTTGAATATCATCAATACGCGCTTTTACTTCAAGGGCAATATACGTAACCGAAAAACCATCATCTACTTCATCAAGGCTTACAGTGGCTTTAGTATCAATTTTGTCTGCAGTAAAGCCTGCATCACCTAATGCAAGCGAAAGCGCCATACTAAAACATGCACTGTGCGCTGCACCTACTAATTCTTCAGGATTTGAGCCTGCCTTATCTTCAAAGCGGGTATTAAAACCGTAAGGTTGTTTGTTAAGCGCGCCACTTTGAGTTGATATACTACCTTTGCCTGTTTTAATGTCGCCAGACCATGTAGAACTTGCCGTTTTTTTAATAGTCATCATCTTCTCCTTGCTTGGGTGTAAGCTTTTCAGGTTAGTTAAGCGTTATTTACAAAATAAACTTATACAAAGCCTTAAAAGCACTAATTACTGATGATGTTGCAAAATAGACGCCAGTTAATTGTTACTCTTATTTATTACGTCTGCAGCGCTCTGAACAGTAAATAACGTTATCCCAGTCGCGTTGCTATTTTTTACGCCACGTAAAAGGTTTATTACAAAGAGGGCATATTTTTTGAGGTAAGTTTAGTTTTTTATGCGTCATGCTTACTTAGTCTTACTGTTGTTTTTATTTTTTACTTGGCTTGTTTTTGGTGTAATTGCTACGTGCCTCCTAAGAATTTTCCCTATGGCGCGTTTAACATCGGCTCGCTCACGATATTGCCATAAGCGTTCGCGTGCTTCTTTTGAGGCTGCTGTTAAATCAAGCATAGGTTCGGGATAATCCTCCCCTAATTTAAAGTCGTTAAAGAGTGCTTCCATTGGAGTTTGCTCCCAAGGCTGATGTAAATATTCAATAGGGAGTTTTTCAAGCTCTGGGCACCACTTTTTAATAAACGAGCCTGTTGGGTCTTGATCTTCTGACTGCTTAATTGGGTTGTAGTGCCTAATGGTGTTAATGCCTGTTACCGAGGCTTGCATTTGAATTTGCGGGTAGTGAATTCCGGGCTCAAAATCTAAAAAGTAATTAGCGAGCGGAAAGCTTGCTTGCTGCCAACTTATATTTAAATGATGGGTTACAAAGCTTACAAGCATGGCGCGCATTCTAAAGTTTATATAACCGGTGGCTTTTAAGCAGCGCATGCAAGCGTCAATAATGGGAATACCTGTTTGACCTTGCGCCCAGCGTTCAATATCGTTTTTAACATGTTCATCATCGCGATACGGAAATACGTGATAACCCGAATTAAGGGCTAAAAATTCCATAGAGGATTCGCTTTCAAACTTTTGCATAAAGTGGCAGTGCCAATGCAAGCGCGATACAAACGCAGCAAGTGGGCGGTTCCAGCCTCTTTTATCGGGGTGCTTTGAGTGATATTCATCAATTGCCATTTGATACACTTGCCTAAGGCTAATGTTCCCCCACGCTAAATAAGGCGAAAGCCGAGAGCAATGGGTTTGGCTTAAACTTGGGCTCGATATTCCTTTTTGATAACCTTTACCGCGCTCGGCAAAAAAGCTCTGCATTACTTGGCGTGCATGCAACGGGCCGCCTTGTTGAAAGCTGTCGTGATCTTGCGTGTAAGCGCTTGGCAGCTCAGGTGCTTGGTAGTTATTGAGGGTAATTGTTTTTATACTCTTCCAATTAGGAACAGCAATAGGTGCTTGCATTGTTTGCTGCCAGCGTTCATTCCAATTATTACGATTTTTTTTGCCGCGAATAACCGCGCCTGTTTGCGACTCTAGCCAGTTAATGTGATTATGCTGGCACCAGGCTTTTATTGCCTTATCGCGCTCAAAGGTGTTGTTTAAGCCTATTTCTTGATGACTAAAAATATTTATTATTTCAAACTGCGCCTTTAACGATTCAAGTAAATCGTTCATATTTAAATTAAATATATAAACACAGGTATTAAAACGAGCAAGCTGATTGTTTAACTCAACTATAGATTGATATACAAAACGCCAATGTCGCTCATTGTAGTGCGCATCTTCAAGCAGTAATGGCTCAAAGTTATAAAGTAATAGGGTAGGTAAGCCATTACTAAATGCATTTTTTAATGGTTGATGATCGCTAAGACGCAAATCACGTTTAAACCACACGATGTTTATTTTCATATAATTTGTGTATTGCTTTAAATGTAAAATATATTTAGTTTTTTACTAAACTGATATATCTCATACGTAACTAATTCAAATTACGACTTAGTTTAAGATATTAAAAAGGAAAAACATGTTTTTAGATTTAACTGTAAATAAAGAGCTTAATGTTTATTCGTATTTAGTTGGCGGGATTAGTCCTCGCCCAATTGCATGGATAAGCACATTAAGTAGCGACGGTGTGGCTAATATTGCCCCTTACTCATTTTTTACAGTAGCGAGTTGTAACCCACCAGTATTGAGTGTGACGCAAGTAAATCCGCGCGATAAAGCAATCAAAGATACATTAATTAACATATTAGCGACTAAAGAATGTGTGATTAACATTGTGAGCCATCAGCAGGTTGAAAAAATGAATCAAAGCTGTGCTGATTACCCTAGTGATGTGAGTGAATTTGATGCTGCAAATATAACTAAAATTGATAGCCAAATGGTCGCAGTGCCGAGTGTTGCTGATTCAAAAGTACGCTATGAGTGTAAGCTACGTGAAGTGATTACTATTTCAAGCGAGCCAGGTGGCGGGCAAATGATGCTACTAGATATAGTGGGTATTTGTGTTGACGATGAAGTGTTTGTCGATGGTTATATTGACCCAACACTTTTAGATGCGGTAGGTCGAATGGGTGGGGATTACTATGCAACCACTAAAGATAAGTTTTTGCTTAAAAGGCCACAGTTGTGAAATAATCGTTTACCTAGGAATATAATAATAAAAGGATTTACGAATGTTTAAGTACATTTTCACTTTGTTAATTGCTTTGCAAAGTTTTGGCTCTTTTGCCACACAAGATAAAAAACTACCTATAGAGGTTTTTGCAGGCTTAAAAGATTTTAGCCAAGTGAAGCTATCTCCCAATGGTAAGAACCTCGCTTTTATAAGAAACCATCAAGGGACTTTAATCTTAATGGTTAAAAACTTGGAGACGGGGGTTACAACACCAATTATAAACTCAAATAACCATACAGTGTTTTTTGATTGGTATAACTGGGCAAATGATGACGTACTGTTACTTGGTGCTCGCTATATAAAATATCAGTTTGGCGGAGTTAAATATACATCAACGCTTATGTATGCGTATAACTTTAAAAATGATAAAGGTCTTAAATTAGCTTTTAAAGCCAACACAGTAAGAGATGAAATCCAGCCACAATATTCAGACCGAATTGTTAGTTTTTTACCTGAAAAAGAAAATAAAATTTTAGTTCAAGGGGATTTTAAAATAGCAAATACCCCAGCAGTTTATGAGTTAGATTTAACCACATTACGTAAGACACAAATACAAAGACCACGCAGTAATGTAGTTACTTGGTTTGCCGACAGGCAAGGTAAAGTTCGTATTGCAAAAAAAATGGACGATACGCAATTTACTTACGATTATTTTGATGAGAATAAACAGTCGTGGGAAACTTTATTTGATTATGAGGTTTTTAGTAAGCAAAGTATTTCTATATTAGGGTTTGATAAAGACTCTAATTTTTTATACATCACTGCGTTACATGAAGGGCGCGATGCATTATTTAAACTCAATTTAACGACTAAAGCTCGCGAGCTAATTTACAGTAATAGTAAATATGATTTTGATGGGTCTATTTTTTATTCACAACAAACTGGCGAAGTTGCAGGCTTTACTGATTCACATTTAGATGATGGTATTAAATATTGGGATAAAGACTTAGATAAATTACATCGTTCTTTGCGCGTATCACTCCCTAAAGATGAATATAAATTAGACATTGTAAGTACCAGTAAAGATCAGCAAAAATATATACTCTATATCAGCTCAGACAAAACGTCGGGTAGTTATTTATTTGGGGATAGAGTAAAAAAGCAGGTGAGTGCAATTGCTGATGTTTATCCGCAAATAGATGCCTCTGTATACAGAGGCAAAAAGCGCATTAGCTACAAGGCAAGAGATGGCTTGAAAATAGAAGGCTATCTAACTCTACCAGTAGAATATAAAGAAGGTGATAAGTTACCAACAATTATATTTCCACATGGCGGCCCCATGGCAAGGGATTATGCTAATTTTGATTACTGGACAGCTTTATTAGCCTATAACGGATATGCTGTTTTACAGCCTAACTTCCGTGGTTCAAGCGGCTATGGGTACGACTTTTTAATGCAGTCAATTCAAGGTTTCGGTTTAGCTATGCAAGATGACTTGCAAGACGGTGCAAACTGGTTAATTGACCAAGGAATAGCGCAAGCTGATAGCATTTGTATTGGTGGTGCTAGCTATGGTGGCTATGCAGCGTTAATGGCTGTAATTAAGCATCCAGAAACGTTTAAATGTGCGGCTAGCTTTGCTGGAGTCAGTGATTTAGAGTATTTAGTGAGTAAAGCACGACACTTTACAAACAAAAATATCGTTAGAAAGCAGTTTGGAACTGATGATGATTTACTAGAAGCTAATTCTCCAGTGAATTTTGCTAAAAAAATAACAAGACCAATATTGCTTGTACATGGAACTGACGACAGTGTGGTACCTGTTTATCATAGTAGAGAAATGCAGGATGAACTTGATGATGAAGCAAAAGATGTTACTTATATTGAGCTTGAAGATGGTGACCATTACTTATCTTATCAAGAACACAGAGTTAAAACTCTTCAGGCATTTTTAGACTTTTTTGATAAACATTTGAAAAATAATAAATAGCCAGACTCCAGTAAATAGCAAAAAGACAACTTAGGTTGTCTTTTTTGATCATAACTTTCCTTAGTTTGTGCACATTGCTTGCACTTTTACTTGTTAACTTTGTTTTATTAAACGTTAAAGTAAAGGTTCAAGCATTGAAAACACTTCTTAAAATAAAAGCCTCTGATATAACTAAGCTATTTGCGTTAAGTGCGCTTTGTATCGCTTTAAGTGCATGTAATAGCGATTCAACAAGTACTACAACAGACGGCGATACAGCCAGTAATAGTGCTCCAACGGTTGACGCCGGTATTGACCAAACTGTTAATGCGGGTGATACCGTTTATTTAAGTTCAACAGTTGAAGATGATGGTGAAGTATCGGTTAGTTGGTCACAAACATCAGGCACTACCGTTAGCTTATCTTCAAGTACAGCAACGTCTACAGAGTTTGTTGCCCCAGAGGTATTAACCGATGAAGCACTTGTATTTGAAATCAGTGCAGATGACGGAACAAACGATGTAGTTGTAGATACAATTATAATTAATGTTGTTGCTTCATCAGGCTCTGATAGCGGCGCAGTTGATAATAGTGCAAAACTTACCAGCTGGTTGATCAACAACGATACAACCTCTACTTACATACAAAATAATGGTGCAGTGGTTGAAGATGTTCAATTAGTTGAAGTTGTTAGCGTTACACAAGATGATGCTGACGTTGAATACATGTATGTGCAAACAACTGACATTCCTAAATATGACGTAACGCTTACACAAGACCAAGTAGATGCGTTAAATAACCGTCCGCGTGCAGCTACTGATTTTTATAACGGTGTAACCTCAGCAGCAGTAGGTCAAACTATTTCGTTTGGTGAAGATATTGGCTATAACAGCAGCACTGAAAACTGTGATGACACAGGCGGTGCAGGCTATTGGCCTCCAGGACCCGGTTGCCCAACAGAACAAGCGGTTGAAGCATATTTTCCGCTAACACCTACCGATTTATCTGACACTGAAACTTGTGAAACAGGTTTAGGGACAGTTGGCTTAATGGTTAATGGCACCAGTATATTTAACTGGGGCGATGGTATGAGCTACGGAAATAATATTTGGTATACATTAGCGCCCATTGCTGAGCAATATGATGTTGATGTGTGTGGCGGACATGCTGCTAACGGTGAATATCATCACCATTTTTATACTAGTTGCTTAGCTGATTTACTTGAAGATGATGGCGATGCGCATTCACCTATCTATGGGTTTGCAGCTGATGGCTATCCGCTTTATGGTCCTTATGAAAGTAACGGACAACTAGCATTAAGTGGCTGGGAAATGCGAGATTACGGTGCACCTACAAGTGAAGGGGGTTGTGGTACTGAGGGTGAGCGAAGCTGTACCTTAGTTGATCAATACGATGTTAGCCAAGGTACACAAACAAGTGATGCAGGTCCTGCTATAGGTGCACAAGTAACGACGCTCTCTGGTAATACATTGAATGCCGACGATGGTTATTACTTTGAAGATTATTACTACGCGCAAAAAACAGTAACCGGTGCTCAATTAGATGAGCATAACGGCCACGATACTAATGATGGTAAGGGTTATCACTACCATATAACACTAACGTTAGACAGTGATGGTAAATTACAGCCTTCTTTTCCTTATCAAATAGGGCCTCGTTTTAAAGGTCAATTAGCCGCTAATTCAATTGGTCGCTGTGATACTGGCGAAACAATGGGTCCACCACCGGGAATGTAAGGAGTAACTATGCGTTATTTTAAATACGCATTGATCCTAACAACTGCTGCGCTATTGAGCTTCAAGCTCTTTGCGCAGCAGGAAATGATGGATCATAGCCATATGCCTATAGCTGTGCCAAATGACACGCCAATCCCGGCATTAAGCCTTAAGTTATTAAAAGATAGTATGTCGGGTTATAACTTAATTTTAGATACACAGCGTTATGATTTGTCTGTGCCGCCAGAGGGCACGATGAACATGCAACAAATGATGGGCGTGACAACAAACGATGACACCGGTTTTTTACAAGGTCATGCTCATTTATACATTAATGGGGTTAAAATACAGCGAATTTACGGACAAGCGTTGCATTTACCTGCTAACTTATTTAAAACTGGTATAAATACCGTATCGGTTACTTTAAATAATCATGGTCATATGTATTGGACCGCTCAAGGTAAAAAAATAGTTGCTACGCTGTATGTTAACGACCAAACCAAAGAGTTTATAACATACCGATTTGAGAGCTTTCCTAGCAAGGTTGAAAATACGCATTAATGAAAATTCATAATAAACTTTTTTTAATACTATTTAGTTTTACTTTTAGTGTTATTGCAGGGCTGGTGGTACTTATACAGTGGAGTATAGGGCAAGGCGTAATTGATTTTGTTAATGCAAAAGAGGTGAAAGCGCTTGAACCACTTGTTGTGCAACTAGCAAAGCAGTACGAACAGACACCCTCATGGGAACGTGTTGTCGGCAGTGGCGAAAATTTTAGAAAACGTGTTGAATCGCAGTTAGAAAGCAGCCAATTTTTACCTAGACCACAAGAAGGGCCTGGTCCGCGTGGGCGAGTGATGCGACGACCGCCGCCAGATCATATGCGTTTAGGAGAGGATCGTCGCCCACCGCCAGAAAATATTGCTCACTACGCTTTGCTTGACGAAAATAAGCAGCGAGTAGTGGGAAAATACCTCAACGATTTAAAATATATAACAACCCCAATTATAGTTAACGATAAAATAGTGGGTTACTTAGCTGTTTCCAAAAGAGATAGCTTGGTTGATGGCTACGAACTTGATTTTTTACAGCAGCAAACTAACTACTTATGGTTTATTGCTTTAGCTGCGGTACTGCTAACATTACTGGTTACCTTTTTATTATCTCGCCACTTAGTTAGTCCAGTAAAGCAAATTGCTAACGGTATGCATCGTTTAACGCAAGGTAATTACGAGACCAAACTTACGCTTGAGCGAAAAGATGAATTAGGCCAATTAAGCGAAGATTTTAATACCCTTGCATTTACACTCGCCAAAGACGAGCAAGTGCGTAAACGTTGGCTTGCTAATATTTCTCATGAGCTTAGGACGCCAATGAGTATTTTACTCGGTGAACTTGAAGCTATGCTACTTGGTATACGAGAACCGAACGCAAAAAATATAAGTTCGGCTAACGATGAAGCTTTGCATTTAAAACGCTTAATAGACGACTTGCATATGCTTAATAGCGCAGAGTTAGGAGGTATGCACTACACTATGCAACCTACTGATATGGCGTTATTATTAAATACTATTGAGCAAAAATATCAGGTTGTGCTTGAACAACATAATATAAAAATATACCTACTAAATAGCGCTAAACACATAACTGTACAAGCAGATAAAACACGCCTTTTGCAGCTACTCGATAATATTTTAATGAACGCAGTACACTATGCACAATGTACAACTATTTCTTTAACGGCTAATAATATAAGCATTAAAGGGCAAACTTATTTAGAGCTTATAATCGAAGATAATGGCGTAGGTGTAGAGCAGTCGCATTTATCGCATTTATTTGAATATTTATACCGAGTAGATAGTTCGCGTAATCGCCAAGAGGGCGGTTCTGGCTTAGGTTTATCTATTTGCCAGCATATAGTTAAAGGTCATAAAGGTGAAATAGCTGCAGAAAAAGCCAGCTTAGGCGGCCTTGCTATTATTATTAGATTGCCAACTATTTAGCTTATAAAATAAAGTTAAGGTTACTTACAGAGATGCCTATGAGTGAACAAATACTAATTGTGGAAGATGAAGTAAAGCTAGCTAACTTAATGAGTGACTTTTTAAGCAGCCATCACTTTATTACTCATCAAATACATCACGGGAATGAAGTATTACCTTGGCTTGAAATTAACAGGCCGAGTGTAATCTTGCTAGACATAATGTTACCAGGTCAAAGTGGTATTGAACTGTGTAAAGCAATCAGGCGCTTTTCAAACGTGCCTATTATTATGGTATCGGCAAAAGTAGAAGAAATAGATAGGCTGCTTGGGCTGGAATTAGGTGCAGATGATTATATTTGTAAGCCGTTTAGTTATGCTGAGCTGGTGGCACGTGTAAAAGCTATTTTAAGGCGATTAAATAACGCAAGTGACGTTACAGAGTCAACAATGAAGCTTGACGAAAGCAGCTACAGCGTAAAATTTAAATCAAACAGTATAGAATTGACGAACTTTGAATTTCAACTATTTAAACCTTTGTTTAACAACCCAAATCGTATTTATTCGCGCGATAGCTTAATGGACACTATGTACGCCGATCAGCGTATTGTGAGCCACCGTACTATTGATAGCCATATTAAAAAGTTGCGTAAAAAACTAGATGAAGTGACACAAACTGAAAGTGTTATCCAGTCTGTTTATGGGGTTGGCTACCGGTTTGTGCATCCACAGTAAGGTGGAATGAGCTATGACGATGAGTTACTCATCATCGTCAGCATTTTTAATTCGCTCTAAACGGTCAAACTCTTCGTATTCGGCAGCTTGGATTTCATCAAGAATAGAATCTACATCAGCAAGTTCGTCGCTGTCTTCAAATTCACCTGTAAGCGTTGAATTAGGCGTTAAATTGGCCTCTTCAAATAGTGCCCACATTTCTTTAGCGTATTGAGTTTTTAGTATGCTTGGCGCAAATTCACCATAGTAGCGGCGTATGTTATTTACATCGCGTGCAAACATAGCTTGTGCACTGTTATTTGCTGAAGCGTTAACGGCTTGCGGTAAATCTATAATTACAGGGCCGTTATTATCTACAAGTACATTAAACTCAGATAAATCACCGTGTATTATACCAGCGCAAAGCATTAACTTAATGTAATGTATCATGAGTTTATACTGCTCAATCGCTTGCTCTTCACTAAAAACGACATGTCCTAGTTGAGGGGCTACGTTACCATCTTCATCAGAGACGAGCTCCATAAGCAGCACGCCATCAATACAAAAGTAAGTATCAGGAACACGTACACCCACGCCAGCTAAACGAGATAACGCATCAACTTCGGCATTTTGCCAAATTTCTTCTTCTAATTGGCGGCCATAGCTAGAGCGTTTACCCATAGCACGCGCTTGGCGTCCACCACGTACCTTCCGGCCTTCTTGATATTGTGCCGCTTTTTTAAAACTACGTTTAACCGCATCTTTATACACTTTCGCACAGCGAATATGTTCACCACAACGCACAATAAATACATCGGCTTCTTTACCGCTCATTAGTCGGCTTATTACTTCGTCAATAAGGCCATCATCAACAAGAGGTTGTAGGCGTTTAGGTATTTTCACAGATTGCCTGCTAAGTAGGGTTGGTTATTAATCATTATTTATGAAAGTGCTCTGTATTTGTTTGTTTAATTGGCTCAAGCAGTATATCAGCTTTGAGAATTAAGGGCAGTAACACTACTGCCAGAGAGTAATTAATCGTATTATTTTATTAGCTTATATATTGATTGCAAAGCAATCAACCAGAACTTTTTTTGAATCATCAGTTTTTATTAAAAATAATTTATTACTTCCTCATTATTTGCACATTGTTTGCGTTTTTAAAGCGTAAGCTTAGTTTAATTCTTAAATACGAGGTTATTACTATGAAGCATTTTTCAACTCTTGCCACTGTGGCAATATTATCTATTGCTTTTTCAGCTAATGTAGCTGCTCGAGGCGGTGACAATCCTCCTGAAAAACCTGACTTTTCAGCTATTGATACTGATGGTGATGGCGTAATTAGCTTTGAAGAGTTTAGTGCAAAAAAACCGCCGCACGGCGATGCACAAACAATTTTTGATTCTATAGATGCTGATGGTAATGGTGAAATTAGTGAGCAAGAACTTAGCGAACATAAACCACCTCGTCGTGAACGTTGAAAGGATACTAAAATGATTAATAGTATTAGTGGTAGTTCTGCGAGTTTCATATCGCAACAAAGCAGCCAAGCTTCAAAATTAACAACAGAGCAAAGCGATTTTGTTAAAGAAACGCTTGCAGAGTTTGATGCAGAAAACTTAAGCGCAGAAGACGCGCAAAGTATTCAAGCGGCATTTAAAGAACAAGGTATTGAGCCAACAAAAGAGCTTGCTGATTTAATGAGCGAACTTGAGTTTGATGCTAAAAGTATAGGTGATGCAGGACGAGTGGAAGGTCAAAGACCGCCGCCACCGCCACAAAACTCATTAGAATCAGTAGATACAGACGAAGTAGTAAGCTACTTAGATGAGCTATTAACTGAGTATTCAAGCCAGTTGTCAGATGAAGATAAAGAATCAATCCTTGCATCAGTGCAAGAGAAGTTTGGTTTAAGTGAAGGCGATTCACTGCTAAATGTAACTGCTTAGGTGTTATAACTTAGAGTAAAGCTGACTGTTACTCGAAAGTCTTAAGTCCAAAGCCCAACGGTTAATTCTGTTGGGCTTTTTTAATGGCTTAATTTAAACGCGTTTCTATTTTGCTGGTGCCATCTTCTTCGGTAAATTTAAATACAAAATCTTTTTTACCGTCTTGGTTTATATCTACCAAAAGAATATCTTTATTATTCTTAGGCAGCGTTAACTTTAATTTTTTACGCTTATCATTTAGCAGTGAGTCTTGCTCACCATAATAAATATACAGTGTTTTTTTACTGTATTTGTATACTGCATCAATATAGCTGTCGCCGTTAATATCACCTAAATAGAGTGCTGGTTCGGAGTCATCGCCATTCATTCTCACTTCCATTTCTAAATCAAGTTCGATACTCGATTTATTGGCAAATGAGCCATCAGGTTGCTGCTTATAAAGATTCATTTCTACATCTACATCAGTACTGCCGCCGCCTAATGCCATAGACGCAATAGTACCTAAGCCAATATCTAAATCCATTTTTTGTAAATCAATTAAACCATCATTATTAAAATCTGTTTTGAGTAATAACTCGCTAGGGCCTTGTGTTTCAAATAAGGGAATGGGCGTATTACTAAACCCTTTAGCACTTCCTAGGTACAAAGTGTGCGCTATTTTTATATCTAACGAATCCATACCTTGCGTAGGTTTAAACTGCCTAGTTGTAAAATCTAGAAATCCGTCGTTATTAATATCAATAATTTGCTTAATTTTGCGAGTTTCGCCATTGCTTAGCTCGCCTAACTCGATGTTAAAATTAATTGAGGTGAGCTTTTGCTCAAAGCCCTCTGAATTAGCAAGTAGTACATCTGCTCCAAAGTCATTTGAAAAAACCAGGTCGTTTAATCCGTCGTGGTTAAAATCAATAACGACAGGTTTATTGTTAATATTAACTTCTAGAGAAAGCCCTTTTCCTGAAAAGTGGCCTTCATACTTAGGCGTTTGCTTAAATTGGTTAGGCTTAAAGCTGCCATCTTTATTTTGAATGTATAAAGTACTGCTTGCTAACCCAGGAATGAAAATATCGCTTAGACCATCATTGTTAGCATCGAAAACAAAGTCTACTTTTTCAAATTTATCTATTTTTAATTGATTTAGAACCGACTCATAATTAAACAACAGTGTAGGTTTACCAGCTTGGACTTTGTATACGCCATCACTTGTTAGTACGAGTGCTTGTTTATCGGTAATGTTAGCAAGTGTAGCCACATCAAACCCGATGGCATTTTTTGGTAAAGCAAGTTCACTACTTAGTGATGTGAGTAAATTGATGGCTTCTAATTGTTTTGATTCTTTATTATATGCAAATAAAATCTCTGAATCGGTTGATACTAATTCATCCGTTGTTTTTATAGCCATTGTTTGAGCTATAGCGCTAATGGGGGTAATTAAAGTGATGAGTGAATAGCAAAGTGGTTTTATCATGCAAATTCCTTTTTTATATTTAGTTGTATCGTTACATTTTTATTATTCACTTATATAAGCAACATCAGCGCACAACTTAACGTAGGGTCTCGCGCTGGTGATTTGCTAATTAGCGTAAATTTAAACGTAATACACTTATGTAAGTTGGTTTATATTTAGCCTACGCTAATAACTATGTATCGGGTGTAAGTAATTGTAAGATTATGTTTTAAGGAGGGTTTGTTGAACTTTCAGGATTGAAATTTGTTCAACCCAAGGAAGATTTAATCGCGGCGTGAGGTTTGTAACCTAATAACAAAGAGTCAATCTCCACTAGGCAGAGCCATTCGGGCAGCGCATGTTTGGCATTTATGCTACGTTATCGCCTATTTATAGGGAATAACCATACTACATAGGCTCTGCCTTGCCTAAATACCAAACAGCCTGCTGCAAATTTAACCTCGAAAGATAAACAAGCCCTAATAAGAAAGGTAGCGCAAAACTCATATGGTAGTTAAGCGCTTTTAGCGGGTTTTGGCTGTTAACTACATAGTTTATTTTGCTCATTTAAATAAGCATCTACAAAATTTACTTCCATTGGTTTTGAAAAGTAATAACCTTGCAGGTGAGATACACCAATATTAGTAAGCGTGTTTGCTTGTTCAATAGTTTCAACGCCTTCGGCAACAACAGTAAAATCTAAAGATGAGGCCATTTGTACAATTGCATGAATAATACTTAACCCTCTTTTATCCATATTTTGAATAAAACTTCTGTCTATTTTTACTATGTCTACACCAATATCAAGCATGCTTGATAGTGATGAATAGCCAGTTCCAAAGTCATCAATTGAAATACAAAAACCTTGTTTTTGTAGTGCTTTAACGGCTGTTAAAAACGTGAGTTTATCCTCGGCAAATACTGATTCGGTAATTTCAATGTGTAGGTTTTTAGGTTCTACTTGGTAGGTATTTACTATTTTTAATACCTTAGTTACAAAATCTGGATCTTGCAGTTGAATAACCGATACGTTCACGCTCACTGCAATTTGGGGTTGTAAATGGCTAAACTTTTTAGCTTGTATGCAGGCTTGATCAATTACCCAAAGACCTAATTGAGTTATTAAACCGTATTGCTCGGCAATAGTTATAAACTCATCAGGGAAAATATTTTCACCGTCTAATTGCCAGCGTAATAATGATTCGAAAGAGGTTACTTTTGATGTTTTACTATCTACAATTGGTTGAAATACTAGCCTTAAACTATTTTCTTCTATCGCATTGGCTAAGCGTTGACTTAAAAGATACTCTCTTTCTTGTTTTAATTTGAGTGAATCGTTATAAATATTGATATTACCTTTAGCAATGCGTTTTTGGTGATACATAGCAGTATCAGCAGAGCGAATTAAAGTATTTAAATCACTCCCGTGTTCTGGATAAATGGCAATCCCCATCGTTGCTGATATCCACTTTTGATATTTATATGTTTCATGCTCGGCACTAATACTTTTAAGTACTTTATTAGCAAATTCGACAAGCTCAGCTTGATTTTGATAGGTTGCTAAAATTAAAAACTCATCTCCGCCCCATCGACATTTAAAAAGTTGTTGGTTACATATATTACTAATTCTCAGTGCTATTTCTTTTAATACTTTGTCGCCTACTTTATGACCCAACGAATCATTTATTTGTTTAAACCCATCTAAATCTACGAATAATAAAGCAAAGGGTTCTTGAGGGTTGTCTGCTAGTTGTCTGTTTGCATTTTTTAAAAATGCGGTTCGGTTTAATAGATTTGTAAGTGGATCGGTATTCGATAAACGGTAAATTTCTTCAGTGCGTTGCTCTACCTTGTTTTCCATTTCATTAAGTAGCTCTCTGTTTTGGTTTTTGAGCTTGATTGCGCTGTGTGTAAATGTGGCTGATTTGTAAGATGAAGCAATCATAATGGTGGCAAAAGTTAAACCTAACAGCCCCAATACGTGTTGGTAGTGATTGTTTGAAAGCGTTAGCAAAAAAGAGTAGGGCGCCAATAAAGTAAAACTGTATAAAACAGCGGTAAAACGACTGCCAGAAAGTAAATTTGCAGAGCCACCGGCAAGCGCTGATAAAATAGCAATGGTCGTAGTAACTTCCACCGTAGATGAAGTGCTGTGAAACCAAAGAGCATAGCCACACCAAGACACGGCTGTTGATATACAACCAATAGCAAAGCGATTTAAATAACAATGTGTATTGTAAGGTTGGCTAGAATTTTGATCTTTAAAAAAAAGACCCAAATCAATAATTCGCAAAGTAAGTACGCACATCATTATGCCTAACCATACTATTTTATCGTGGTTTGCTTCCTCATTATTTATATCAAAAGCAAATACCAAAGCAACGCTGACTAATACAGAGACTGCAATTCCGGAAATAGCATTTGAGTATAAAATTTTGAGCGCTTCTTTTCGCTCATTATTACTTAAATTGTTATATGGCACTAATTAAAACCTTTTTCAAAAACAACCCCTAGGGAATTAAGTAAACCATTTAGCAAATTCCACCAATGCAATACTGGTAATACAAAGAGCTTAATAAGCTTTTACGCAGCTAAATAAAACTTTAATGTAAAAGTAAATATAGTTTACGGAAGGGATAAAAAAAGTTTAAAAAGTAAAAAGGCTCAAAATAAATATTTATTTTGAGCCTTAAAATTATCAAGCAGGTTAAAGTCTTAAGAACTTTACTTGCTGTTCTATAGATTTAACCTTCGAAATCGCTATCGTTATGGCGCTCTGCCATTTGCTCTTCTTCAGGGCCCCATGTGCGATTTACGCGGCGGCCGCGCTTTACAGCAGGGCGATCAGCAACTTGTTTTGCCCAACGAACAACATGAATGAATGAGGCAACATCTAGAAACTCTGCGGCATCATATAAGTCGCCTAAAACAAGCGAGCCATACCATGGCCAAATTGCAATATCGGCAATTGAGTATTCATCACCTGCCATGTATTCATTTTCGCTTAAATGGCGATTTAACACGTCAAGTTGGCGTTTAGTTTCCATTGTAAAGCGGTCAATAGGGTATTGCATTTTACTTGGTGCGTAGCTATAAAAATGGCCAAACCCACCACCTAAGTAAGGTGCTGAGCCCATTTGCCAAAATAGCCAGTTACGACACTCTGTTTTAGCTTTTAAATCTTTAGGGATGAGTACATCAAATTTTTCAGCCAAATACTGTAAAATAGAACCTGATTCAAAGATGCGAGTAGGTGGCGTGGTTGAATGATCCATTAGCGCTGGGATTTTTGAGTTTGGATTAATATCAACAAAGTCAGATCCAAACTGATCGCCATCACCTATGTTTATTAAATATGCGTCGTAGTCTGCATCGGTGCAACCAAGCTGTAAAAGCTCTTCAAACATGATTGTCGCTTTTTGGCCATTAGGTGTCGCAAGAGAATAAAGCTGAAATGCGTGCTCACCAATAGGTAGGGTTTTGTCATGAGTCGCGCCTGCAATTGGGCGGTTAATGCTGGCAAACTTACCGCCACTTTCACTTTCCCACGTCCATACTTTTGGGGGCGTGTATTCGTTTTTATCACTCATAAATAACCTCTGTTAGATGAAATACATATATGGTAAATGTGGCCATAAAAAATTAATTAAAGGCCCTAATATTTAATTTACCGACCTTTTAATTTATCGGCTTTTGCTAATCTATAACCTAAAAACAATCCGCTTAGCGCTCCAAATAAATGGCTTTCAAACGATACATGATAGCGCTGAGGTAAAACACCCCATATAAAACCGCTATAAAGTACAGCCACTACAACAGCAATTATAATTGATTTTAATGAGCGTCTTACTAAGCCGTAGCATAGGATAAAACCCCACAAACCATATATAACACCGCTTAAACCAACATGTATGTTACCGCGCCCAAATGCCCAAACTAACAGCCCACCAACTAGAGCGGTAAAAATAAATACGTTATAAAAACGTTTTACGCTGTACTGGCAAATTAGCCAACTTAACACTACAAATGGGATCATATTACTGGCGAAGTGCCACCAGCTACCATGTAAAAATGGTGCACATAAAATACCAATTAAGCCTTGAATGCTACGCGGATAAATACCCAAGCCATTGAGATTAATGCCGGGAAGACTATTGATTATCTGCAAAACAAAACAAATAGTAACAACGCTAAAAATTGCAAAGCGTGTGCTGGTTAGTAATAACTGTGTGGTTGGCTTAGCTGCCATATAATCGTCCTAATTGACTTTAAGAGTTGCCAGTATAGGAATTGTATTTGCTAATGAAAAGCAATTAAAAAAGCACAGCATAAAATGCTGTGCTTAATTTTAATTATTACTCACTATTAACCTAATTTAGTTAATAGTTTTTTGGCTGCTAGTTCAGAACTTGCAGGGTTTTGGCCGGTAATTACTAAACCATCTACTAGCGCTAATACACCCCAGTCGTCAGTTTTTTGATAATCGCCGCCTTTTTTGATTAGCTCATCTTCAACTAAAAATGGCACGATATCGGTAAGTTGCACTGCAGCTTCTTCAGAATTAGTAAAACCAGTTACTTTTTTACCCGCTACTAATGCATTGCCATCAGCATCTTTAACATTTAAAAATGCAGCACTTGCATGACATACCGCAGCAACAGGCTTTTGCTCTTTTACAAAGCTTTCGATAAGCGAAATTGAATCTGTGTTATCAACTAAGTCCCATAATGGACCGTGACCGCCTGGGTAAAATACAGCGTCAAAATCGCTAGATTTTACTTCACTCAACACTTCAGTGTTTGCCATAAGTGTTTGTGCTGCGCTATCGGCGTCGTAACGTTTAGTTGCATCTGTTTGAAAATCGACAAGTGTACTTGTCGGATCAATTGGTGGTTGACCACCAGCTGGAGACGCTAATGTTACTTCAACGCCTGCATCAACAAATGCATAATAAGGGGCTGCAAATTCTTCTACCCAAAAACCTGTTTTTTCGCCAGTGTTACCAAGTTCTGCGTGAGATGTAAGAACCATAAGTATTTTTTTAGACATTGAATATATTCCTTCTAATGATTTGAATTAGTTTATCTTGCTTACCAACTACTATATGCACTAACAGAGTTTTAAACAACGATGATAAATTTAACTTTATTGATTTAATAATTGATACAATAGAGGGGTTGAATTTAAAACACGCTACGGAGCACATATGAAGGTGTCGTTTGAGCAGTTAAAGAGCATGGTCGTATTTGCGCAAATTGTAGAGCAGGGCAGCTTAACTGCTGCCGCTAAACAGTTAGGGCTTACGCGAGCAGTAGCAAGTTATCATTTAAAAAAGTTAGAAACCCAGCTTGAAGTCACTTTACTAAATCGCTCAACTCGTACCATGGCGCTGACTGAGGCGGGCATTGCTTATTATGAACGTTGTAGAATAATTACCGAACAAGCTAATGCAGCTAATCAGCAAATAGAAAATATAAAGAGTGAGCCACAAGGTTTACTTAAAATTAGCTGCCCTGTAAATGTGGGAATGCAGCTAATTGTGCCCGCAATAAATACGTTTAAGCGCCAATACCCTAAAATTCAAATAGACTTACAGCTTACTGACGATGTGGTTGATATTATTAAAAATGGGTTCGATTTTGCAATTAGAGGGGTGGCACTGAGTGACTCCAACTTGCAAGCAACCAAGCTTACTACAATGAGCACTTGTATTTGTGGCGCGCCGGATTACTTTACACATTTTGGTAAACCTAAAACGCCTTTAGAATTAGCAGATCATCAATGGGTGGTTTATCAATTGGGCAGTAAAACATTAACACTTTCAAAAGATGGTAAAAAGCACGACATTACAATGCAAGGCGGGTTAAGTACTAATAACGCAGCTGCGCGTACGGCATTTGTAGAAGCAGGACATGGCATTGGGCGTATTCCGCTTTACGATGCGTGGCCTAAAGTACAAGCTGGGCTGCTTGAAATAATATTAGATGATTATAAAAGTAAAGATATAGAGCTTTATGGGGTATTTCCACCAGGAGCTGCGGGTTCTAAAAAACTACGATTATTTATTGATTACTTAAAAGCGTACTTTGTAAAACAGCATACCGCTTTAGGTATGCTGAAAAGTGTTTAATTATTTTCGCTTTTTAAATATTTATAAAGCATTTATAAAACACTTATAAAGTACGGCTAAATAATGCAACCGCTTGTTGATACATATTAATTGCAAGGGCTGCATCGTATCGCTCACCTTCATCACGCATAAAGGCATGCTGCGCGTTAACTTCTTGCCATTGGTAATTAATGCCCGTGCTTACGCATTGTTGGTATATTTTAGTACGGCCTTCCTTTGGCACATGCGGGTCTTGTTTACCCCATATAAAGTGAATTTCGCCTTGTATATCAGCCATGCGTTCAAATGAGTTATTACCTGGTTTTGCAGGTAATGTGTTGCTGTGAATATCAGTAGCGTATAAGCAAAAAGCCGCTTTAATTTCAGGGTTTAGTGCCGCTCTGTAAGCTAAATGCCCTCCAATACATACGCCCATTGCGCCGACAGTGCCTGTGCAATAGCTTTGCAATCTAATGAAGTCGATCATAGTTTGTGTGTCGCTGTCGTGGTGCTCAAGTGACTTTGCCCACTTATCGGCATTGCCTTTGTCTTTACCTGTATCATCATAAGCAAGCACAGTGCCTATAGGATTTAACTCATGAAACACTTCAGGCACTAACACTACAAAGCCATGGCTTGCTAAAATAGCTGCGCTGCGTGCAATAGGTGCAGTTTGCTGAAATATTTCAGAATAAAAAATAATAGCAGGGAACTGTCCTTGCGCCTGAGGGCGATATACTGTTGTTCGCATTAAACCTGTAGGTGTTGGCAAGTCTGCATTATGTTGTTGAATTATCATAAAAGCGCTCAGTTAAATAAAATTATATATGCTGATATGGTAACTGAGCGCGATAAAATATACGACTTTTGTCGTTGAGTATTTATACCAACCTGCATAAATCTTTGATCAATTTAACGAATTAAATTTCACTACAACGTCGTTAAAAATTTTTTATTTAGAACAACTAGATAAAAAAATTTTTGCCTAGTTCTAGGGCCTATTGACCTTTCAGGATTAAAATTTGTTCAATCTAGGGGGCATTTAATCGCGGCGCGAGGTTTGTAACCTAGTGGGCTAAGTAAAAACCGAGTAACAAAGAGTAAATAGCCCCTAGGCAGAACCCTTTGGGCAGCGCCTGTTTGGCATTTATGCTACGTTATCGCCTATTTATGGGGAATAACCACACTACATAGGCTCTGCCTTGCCTAAATACCAAACAGTCTGATGCAAATTTCACCTCGAAAGATAAACAGGCCCTAGCGTAATTTTCTTAACGTTAAATAGACCCCATATATAAGCAGATTGGTATTAAATACTTGCAGGCATTTTATTACAACTGGCGTAGTAACTTACCGTAGCCGGCCAATCTGAAAAAATACCCATTACCCCCACGTCTTGTGCGAGCACATCAACGACTGTCATCATATCGCCATCGTTATCTATAACATCAGCAATTGATTGATAGTAATAACCACCACCTTCATTAAGCGGACCTGAGCGCTCAAGGCTCCATGCAATAAGCTCTAAACCTGCTGCTTTAGCGTCAATTGCGTATTGTGATGGCACAATATTGCTTTCGTTATCTATTGTTAGCATCATCCAAATTGGAGGGGCTAAAATTTTAACGCCATCGGCCACTAACTCATCCATACCCGGTTGCCATGTTTGTGGGTTACTTGTATCAAATCCGGCTTCACTGTCGCGACCATCTAGGTATACGCTTTTATCTGCAAAGTCAGGGTTAGTGTTAATCCAGTATTTTACGTCATCAAGGCTAAACGATTGCGGATAAACTCTTGAGGCAGGTACACCCATTTGCGTGTACTCATCTAACATTTTTTGCGCATATTGCTCTTGCGTCATTCCATCAAACGGCATGCTTACTTGTGGCGATTTAAGTTCTGGGGTCATTTTTACACCCAGCTCATTAAACAGTGCAATGCTTTGCTTATGGGTCATTAATGTACCTTGGGTAGCATATAAATCAGTGCGCCAATTTGGAGTACCATCCATGTAATCGGCAACGGTAGTTGCATTAGTGTTTGCACCATCCATTTTACCTTCAAGGGTTAAAAATTCCGCTAAGCTTATATCACTGGTACAGCATTTAGCTGACGCAGCAATGCCATTAGTAGGGTCGGCTGGTGTAAATGGCACACTGCATTTAGCTGCAAGTTCAGGAATGGCTAAAATATTAGTGGTGGTGTGTAAGTCACATTGAGAGTGGCGACAAACAAGCTCTTTGTCGTTTGTAAATGTAACATCGCATTCAACAATGCCTGCGCCCATTCTGGCTGCAGCTATGTAGGCTTCTTTAGTGTGCTCAGGGTATTGTATTGATGCACCGCGATGACCAATCGAAAAATCGGTACGGTAAAAAGGACCTTCACTGCACGACTCTAGTTGTGTTTTTAAAGCGCTGTCGCTCATGTCATTAACTAGATAATAAGGGCGAGTGCCTAGTTGAATATCTGGAGCGCTACCGTTTGGCACTTCTACAATAACAGGCGTAGGTACTTCAATAATCTCAACTTCGGTGTTGGTAACAGCGACTTCTTTTTCTACTATTTCTACATCGTCATCGCAGCCTGCAAGTGTGGCTAACAATATACAGCTTGTAAGTAAGGTAATACGCTTCATTGTTTATCCTTAAAAAGTAAAATTTTTACTACCTTAATGATTGTTAATGACAATTTAGCTACAAGCTTATTAATTTACTTTTTTATTAATAATTTGATTCACCAATAATGCACCTAACATTATAGCTGCCCCAATACTTAACCTAACTATATCTGCATCTTTATTCCAAATAAGCACGTTAACAATAATCCCAGCTGGGATTAGTAAGTTATTCATGATTGCCAGAGCTCCAACGTTGACGAGTGTTGCGCCTTTATTCCACATAAAGTAACCAAGGCCTGATGCAACGACTCCTAAATAAATCAGTATGCTCCACTGAGTGGAAGTGGTTGGTAATTTGTTTGAGTTACCAAATAACGCATAACAAATGGTGGCAATAATAAGTGCGCCTATAAAAAACCATCCAAATACGGTTTTATCGTCAAGCTGATTGCTATTCATTAATCGTTTGTAGGTAACTTGGCCTACAGCAAAACTTATATTCGCGCCTTGAACGAGTAATAAGCCGATTATAAAATTGCTATTTAGGTTTTCGTAACGAATGGTAATTGCACCGATTACAGCAATAAGCGCGACTATAAAAAAGCGTGGGTTAAAGCGTCTGTTCAATGCATCATTTAGCAAGGTAATGTACAAAGGGGTCATTACTGTAAATAGTAGTACTTCTGGGACGGTTAAAAATAAAAATGAGTGGTAGTAAAAGCTATACATAACACCAAGTTGTATAGCGCCAATCAGCATAAGCTTTAAGGCTAAAGGTTTAGGCGTATGTTTAAGCTTTAAAAATGGTAAAAATACGAGAGTTGCTAGTGCTATGCGAATTAACACACTAAACCAAGCATCAACTTGGCCGGCTAAATACACGCCAATTAAACTAAATGAAAATGCCCAAAGTAAAGTTACTGCAAATAAGTACCGCATAGCCGTCGTCTTTAAATAATTAATGGCAGCAGTTTATCTGTTATAAATTAATGTATAAACAATAAAAGCCCGCAAGCGGGCTTTTATAAAGTCTAAAATTAATAAACTACGTTATTAATTACTCAAGTAAGCTATTAATTATTCAACCAAACCACGGCGCTTAAGTAGTGCGTCGGTTGTTGGTTTTTGACCTCTAAACTCAATGTAGCTTTGCATTAAGTCACGGCTGTTACCTTTAGATAGGATTTCTTTACGGAACTTGTCACCATTTTTACGGGTTAAGCCACCATTGTTTTCCATATGTGCAAAGGCATCTGCTGCAAATACTTCAGTCCACAGGTACGCGTAGTAACCTGCTGAATAACCACCTGCAAATGTGTGGCTAAAGAAGTTTGATTTATAACGCGGTGGTACAGGGTAGTAAGCAATACCATGCTTTTCTAATGCGTCTTGCTCAAACTTTTGAACGTCAGTAATTTTCTTATCAGAACCAAATGAATGCCATTCCATATCAAGTAGGGCAGCGGCTAAATATTCAGTAGTGCCGTAACCTTGGTTGAATTTTTGCGATTCAAGTACTTTATCAAGTAAAGCTTGTGGAATTGGCTCACCTGTTTTGTAATGTTTCGCATAGTTAGCAAGAACGGTTGGTTCAATCATCCAATCTTCATTTGCTTGTGACGGAAACTCAACAAAGTCACGCGCCGTTGCAGTACCCGCTAGGCTTGGGTATTTTACGTCTGAGAATAAACCGTGTGCAGCATGACCAAATTCATGGAACATAGTAGACACTTCGTCAAACGTCATTAGCGTAGGTTCGCCTTCTGCAGGCTTTGGAATGTTTTGCGCATTGTAAATAACAGGTTTAGTGCCTTTTAAGCCACTTTCGCTAACGTATGCGCTCATCCATGCACCGCCACGTTTACCTTCACGTGCGTAAGGGTCTAAGTAAAATAAACCAATAGCGCTGCCATCAGCGTTAAATACTTCGTATACGGTTACATCTTCATGATAAACAGGAAGGTCTTTACGTTCTTTAAACGTAATACCGTAAAGTTTGTTCATCGCAAAGAATAAACCATCGTGAATAACCGACTGCATTTCAAAGTATGGCTTAACAAGTGCAGGGTCTAAGTTGTACTTTTCTGCACGTACTTTTTCAGCATAAAAAGTCCAATCCCATGGTTTAAGCTCAAAGCTTTCGCCTGAATCGTTAATCACTTTTTGAATAGCAGCCGCTTCAATTTTTGCTTTTTCAACTGCTTTTGGCGCTAGGTCATCAAGGATGCCGTAAACGTTTTCAGTTGTTTGTGCCATACGCGACGTCATTACATAAGAAGCCCAATCTTTATAGCCTAAAAGCTCTGCTTTTTGGGCACGTAGGTTGGTTTCTTTAATAATAATAGGACCGTTGGTTTTTGCTGCGCGGTTTGCAGAGGCTTTAAAAATACGCTCACGTAGATCGCGGTTTTCAAGGCTGCTTGAGATAGGCTGCTGTGTTGTGTTAACAAGCGTGATCATGTAGCCGTCTTTGCCTGCTTTTTTAGCTGAAGCTGCAAGACCGGCAATTTCACCTTCAGAAAGACCTGCTAATTCACTTTTATCTGTAACTACAATAACGTCTTCTTTAAACGATTTTAAAATGTTTTGTGAAAATTCAGTAGATAGCTGAGCTAGTTCTGAGTTAATTTCACGCATTTTAACTTTTTCAGCGTCGTTTAACTTAGCACCCGCTTTTACAAACTGCTTGTAGTAAAAATCAACTAGGCGTTGATCTTCAGCATTTAATTTATCTTGATTGTCGTAAATTGTTTGTACGCGCTTAAATAACTCGCCATTTAGGTAAATATCATCTGAGTGAGCAGATAGTATCGGCGCCATTTTTTTGCTAATGCGTTGGTATTCGTCATCTGAGATTAAGCCTGATAAATTGAAAAACGCAGCCGATACGCGATTTAATAGCTCGCCTGACAATTCCATTTCAACTAAGGTATTTTTAAATGTTGCAGGAGCAGGGTTGTTAGCAATCGCTTGGACTTGCGCTGTATGTTGCGCAATACCAGCGTCAAAGCCTGCTTCGTAGTCTTTTGTACCAAATTTATCAAACTCTGGTGCCATGTATTGTAATGGGCTTGGCTTAAATAAAACATTGTTTGCGTTCATGTCTTGCACTTGTGCTGCACCTTCTTTTGCCATGTTTTGTGTATCGTTAGATGAACAGGCCGATAATATTAAGGCACTAGCAATAGTAGTGGCGATCAGGGTTTTACGCATAATAACTCCATAAAAAGATTAGCCGGAATAGGCTTTGCGAGTCGAAAAACCTAGTTAACTTATCAAATTTTGGAGTTTATACAATAAAGTTTATCGGTATTAAGGGGGATTTGAACGCAAATTAGCTAATATTTAGCTTTAAGGCAGGTAAAAGTAGCTCTAAAAGTAAACACTTGAGCTACTTAATTAAGCGGTCGAGCCATTGTTTACTTAGTTATATCCAAGTACAAATTTTCTCTCAGAGCCAAAACTGCTAGGTTGTTGTTGGCCAAATTCTTTGTTAATAGTTGCCAAGGCTTGCTCTTGCTCCGCAAGAAGACACAAAATTTTATTTCGATAATCTAGACTACTTTCAAATAAATGTAAGTCTACCTGTGGCTGCAATGTTGCCAACCTTTGATTTAAAGTTAGTTGTGACATAGTGATCTCCAGTGCTTGTACAATATTTATATAGCACTCGGTGCAATAAAGAGTTAATAAATTGTTCATAAAAAGCATATTGAACTTATTAACTTGGCGTTTTAGTTATATTATGACTGCTAAACTTACCCAACACTGAACCGCTTTCACTTTATAGCGATTTTAATTTAAAGCGCTCCTTTGCTTGTTTTGGAAAATAAATGACGTTAGAACACATAAACCAAATTCTTGCCTTTGTTGTATTTAGTTACAGCGATGTACACATTACCGTAGCAAAAATTATTAAAGTGCCTTTAATACTTTTCGCTATTTGGTTTATTGTGACGCGTATTGGCAAGCTAATAACAAAAACATTATTGGCAAAAAAACTAAGCCAAGATGCCGTGCATTTATTTACACGTATCTACTTTATTTTAAGTATCGCAATTTTAATTTTTACATCTTTAGAAGTATTAAGCATACCGCTGACTGCGTTTGCTTTTGTGTCGGGTGCAATAGCCATTGGTGTAGGCTTTGGTGCGCAAAACATAATAAATAACTTTATTAGTGGCTGGATATTGATGTGGGAACGCCCAATACGTATTGGTGACTTTTTAGAGGTAGGGAATGCAAAAGGCGTAGTAGAAACAATTAACACTCGCTCAACGCGTATCCGTCGAAATGACGGCGTACATATGCTTATTCCTAATTCTCAATTGCTCGAAAATACAGTAACAAATTGGACGCTAATAGATGGCAATGCACGCTCATCGGTCAGTGTAGGTGTTGCATACGGTTCAGATGTGATACTGGTTAAAAAGCTTATTCAACAAGTGCTTGACGACCATGAAGCAATATTGGTTAATCCAAAGTCGTCGGTATTATTTGATGACTTTGCTGATAGCTCGCTCGTATTTAATGCTATTTTTTGGGTGTGCGCCGAGTCTGAAACCATGCTTAGAAAAGTGCGCAGTGATATTCGTTTTAGTATTTACGCTGTATTTGAAAAGCATGATGTAGTGATTGCCTTCCCTCAGCGCGACATTCATATCGACGGTGAAATTGCGTTTAAGCGCTCATAATCCAAATACAGTAGCTATTTAAAGTCATTTTTGGATGGCTTTATTTGTATATAAGTAGATGTTTCTATTTTAGGTTAACATGTAAAACAATCCATTCTTCCTACTCCAGTTTATTAAAACCAACAAAGGACATATGTCCGCACTATTAGGTTTTTGCATCTAAATAGTGATAAAAATGCGTAATCTTGTAGTTAAATGTTGCAAAAAAGTTTCTAATTATGTCAATATTTATGCAGTAAAATTATTACAAAATGATATAATCTTAATCGTTCGTTCAGCCTTATAGCATCGTTTTTGTACTCTCGATAATAAGGTCCGCGCGCATGACGCAAGTCGCGAAAAATTGAACGAGCCCGCAACTTACCTTCAAGGTATAAGTAGCGCAACACAAAAAACCGTTGAACAAGAGTGCACAAAAAAGGTTAAACCCAACATGAAAGCAATGAAAAGATCTACGTTAGCCACCCTAATCAATGCAACGTTGTTCTCTGCAGTAGCAGGTACTTCATTTTCTTCTTTAGCCGCTGAAGAAGCAGCTAAAAAAAGTAACCAACTAGAAGTTATTCAGGTAACAGCTCGTAAACGTGTAGAAAACGCTCAAGAAGTACCAGTAGCAGTATCTGCTCTACAAGGTGATAACCTTGATGCGTATAGCTCAGCTGGTATGGATATTCGTTTTTTAAATGCGAAAATTCCAAGTTTATCAATTGAATCTTCATTTGGTCGTTCATTCCCACGCTTTTACGTTCGTGGTTTAGGTAATACCGATTTTGATCTGAATGCATCACAACCAGTATCACTTGTTGTTGATGAAGTCGTTCAAGAAAATGCAATTTTAAAAGGCTTCCCAGTATTTGATGTTGAACGCGTAGAAGTATTACGTGGACCGCAGGGAACTTTATTTGGACGTAACACGCCGGCTGGCCTTGTTAAATTTGATACTGTTAAACCAAGCCAAGAATTTGATGGTTATGGCTCTGTTTCATACGGTAGCCGTGGCGCTGTAGACACAAGTGGTGCTGTAGGTGGTGCTTTAACTGACCGTTTATCTGCTCGTGTTTCATTATTATGGCAAGATAAAGACGATTACATTGATAACCAAGCTCCAGGCTTTGAAGCTAAAGACGAGCAAGGTGGTTACACTGAAAAAGCGGCACGTGTTCAATTTTTATATGAAGGCGATGATTTTACTGCTTTATTAAACTATCACACACGTGACTTAGATGGCTCGCCAATTGCCTTTCGTGCAAATGTAATTAAAACGGGTACTAACGAGCTAGTAGATAACTATGAAAGTGATGTTGTTTATCAAGATGCGGCATCTCGCTCTACTCAACAAGTAGAATCTGAAGGTGCGAGCTTAAAGCTTGAGTGGGAACTTAAAAACCACACAATCACTTCAATTTCTGCATGGGAAAGTGCTGAAATTTATTCTCGCGCTGACATCGACGGCGGTTACGGTGCTTCTTATATTCCTGATTTCATGGGGCCTGGTTTTATCCCTTTCTCTTCAGAAAGTGCTGATGGTATTCCAGATCACGACCAGTTGACGCAAGAGCTACGTTTATCTAGTAACTTTGATGGCGATTTAAATTATCAAGTAGGTGTTTTTTACTTCGATGAAGAACTAACTATTGAAAACTACAGCTACGATACATTCTCAACACCCGATGCTGGTGCTTTAAATGGCTATGTTCGCCAACAGCAAGATACTACAGCTTGGGCTGTATTTGGTTCTGTAGATTATACTTTTTCAGATGACTTAAAAGTAACAGCGGGACTTCGTTACTCTGATGATGATAAAGATTTTGTAGCAGACCGTACACTTAGCCCAATTGGCGGCGGTGCATTACTGGTAGAGCGTGATGTTAGTGACGACCATGTTAGCTGGGATTTATCTGCAAATTATAAAGTAAACGATGATGTTAACTGGTACGGCCGTGTAGCCAATAGCTTCCGCGCACCTAGTTTACAAGGTCGTATTTTGTTTGGTGATGATGTAACAACAGCTGAATCAGAAACTGTAACATCGTACGAAACGGGTATAAAGTCAGACGTGCTAGACGGCCAAGGTCGTGTTAACGCAACTGTGTTTTATTACACAATGGACGACCAACAGCTTACAGCTGTTGGCGGTGGTGCTAACTTTAACCGTTTAGTTAATGCTGATAAAACGACTGGTTATGGTTTTGAGCTAGATACACAGTGGGTATTGAGTGATGAGTTCAATGCAACGTTTAACCTAAGCTATAACAAAACAGAAATCAAAGATAACGATTTAGCTGTAGCTGTTTGTGCACAATGTACTGTAACTGACCCAATTAATGCTTCTGGGCTTGCTGTACTTGATGGTAATAGCTTACCGCATGCGCCTGAGTGGATCTCTAACTTTACGCTTCGCTACACTAAAGAACTTGCCGATGGTAACTTCTTCGCAAGCGGTGATATTTCTTATCGCAGTAAAATCAATATGTTCCTTTACGAATCGGTAGAGTTTGAAGGTAAAGAGCTTATTGAAACAGGTTTGCGTACAGGTTACACATGGTCTGAAGGCGATTACGAATACGAAGTAGCTGCTTTTGTTCGTAACTTATTTGACGAGCAACAAGTTATTGGCGCAGTAGATTTCAATAACAATACAGGTATTGTTAACGAAGAGCGTTATGTTGGTGCTGAATTTAAAGTTAACTTCTTCTAAAGATAACCTTAAATTATATTAATTTTTAAAAGCCTGCCTTGTGCAGGCTTTTATGTTTTTATAAAGCTGGTAAAGTAGCGTTAATTAATTTAAAGAGATAAGAAAATGGCTGGATTTTGGAATTACCGTGTAATTTTTTGTGAAGCAACGAAAGACGAAGCAGCGCAATATCAAATACACGAAGTAGAATATAACCTAAATGGTAAAGTAACTAACTGGTCAGAAACTGGCGCAGCCCCTTTTGGTACGACCTTAGATGAATTGAAAGATGACTCAGAACGCTTAAAAACAGCATTTGAAAAACCTGTACTTAAAGTTATGCGTAAAACGCGTGGCTATGAGCTTGTTGATGTTGATACGGGTGAAGAAGCCACTGGTGAGCCACCAGCTGGTCTAACGCAATAACTACAATTTAATAAAGGCGCTTAGGCGCCTTTTTTATTATCAAAATTTAGCTTAGGTTAAATAAGGAATGAGGATGACATTAGAAGCAGTATTATTTGATATGGATGGCACATTAGTTGATTCAGAAAGCATGCATTTTGTATGTTGGAGTAAACTACTTAAGCCTTATGGTGTTAGTTATTTAGAAAATGATTTTTGTCAGCGTTTTTCGGGGCGACCGACTTTAGAAGCTGCAATAGAGATTAAGCAAGAGCATAGCTTATCGGTAAGTGCACAGTTTTTAGCGGATGAAAAATACCGTCTATTTGGCGAATATGTAATAACACATTTACCGCCACTCATGCCATTTACAGAGCAAACATTGAAAGCCGTAAAAGCGAGTGGCTTAAAAATGGCGCTAGTAACTGGTAGCGCTAAAAGTGAAGCCATGCCAATACTTAAAGGTTTAGGGTTTTATGAGCTGTTTGATACGGTGGTAACAAAAGATGATGTAACTAATCCTAAGCCTGCAGGAGACCCATATTTACTGGCGCTTAAGCAGATAAATATACAAGCTGGCAATGCAATTGCTGTTGAGGATACATTTACCGGCGTTACGGCGGCCAACAACGCCTTGTTACGTGTTGTAGCTATTGCTAATAGCCACACTAAAGATCATGATTTAAGCCAAGCTACCTATAAAATGAGTAACTTAGATGATTTTTGGCAATGGGCGCAATCTCAACTATAGTTTAAGCCAACTTTTACTTGCTTAGATGCGCCAATGTTTACTTTTAAACATCTGCTTTTAATTGTTGCTGTACTTTTTACGCAATGTATAAGTGCAGCACAACCCTCTGTTTTACTGGCTAAAGTATATGACGAAACTAAACATTATGATGTAAGTAAATATTTAGTCAGTGAAAAATATGATGGTGTCAGAGCTATATGGACTGGCACGCAGTTTGTTACTCGCAAGGGCAATATTATCAATTCGCCAAGTTGGTTTACGGCCACATTGCCAAATGTATGGCTTGATGGTGAGCTATGGACCAAGCGTAAGCACTTTTCTGTGCTTAGTGGCATAGTAAGAACTAAAAAACCTAATAATCATGATTGGCAAACTATTACTTATAAAGTATTTGATATGCCAGATAAAAACTTGCCTTTTAGCACTCGCTATAAAAACTATAATGAGCTCATTACTAGCCTAAACTCGCCGCATATTAGTGTTGTAGTCCAATATAGCTTTACCAATAATGAGCAGCTTACAGAGTATTTTGAAAACATAACTAAACAGGGCGGTGAGGGCGTAATGCTTCATTTGGCTAGTGCTAAGCACAGTAATGGACGGAGCAATTCATTACTAAAATTAAAGCCTTATTTAGATGCTGAAGCGATTGTAGTTGCGCATTTACCAGGTAAAGGCAAGTACCAAGGTATGTTAGGGGCATTAAGAGTAAAAACAGCACAAGGGCAGGTGTTTTCTATTGGTACTGGGTTTAGTGATGCACAGCGCGCAGCCCCGCCCGAGATAGGTAGCACTGTAACATATCGATTTCATGGTTTAACAAAAAATGGTTTACCGCGTTTCGCTAGTTTTTTACGTGCCAGAGACAGTTTATAACATTTATAAATTTTACAAAGTGTGCTAAATTGCGCGGCCTTTTTGGTAATGTGTGGTGAAGTATGTTTGTAGGTTTTGATTACGGTAGTTCTAATTGTGCTATGGGTGTAATGAGCGAGGGTAATGTTCAATTAGTACCGCTAGAGCAAGGAAAACATTACCTACCGTCTACACTTTACACTCATCACAGTGCCTTGGTTGTTGACTTTGTTGCTAAGCATTTACACGGCACAGACCATGAACATAACTTTTTAACTCAGCGCCAAGCATTATTAAATACCTTGCCGCGTATTAAGTCAGACCTTGATTTACAACCTTCAGATGAAACCCTATTTATTGGTCGTGAAGCGATTAGCGAGTACGTGCAGTTTCCTGAAGAAGGTTACTTTGTTAAGTCCCCTAAATCATTTTTTGGCGCAACGGGCCTTAAACAAGGTCAAATTAACTTTTTTGAAGATATCGCAACAGCGATGATCTTAAAAATTAAGCAACGCGCTGAGCTCTCTCTAGGTAAAACACTTACGCAAACAGTGATTGGTCGCCCAGTAAACTTTCAGGCTGTAGGTGGTGAGCAATCAAATCAACAAGCGGTAGGTATTTTAGAACGCGCTGCTAAACGTGCTGGTTTTAAAGACGTAGAGTTTTTATATGAGCCACTTGCTGCGGGTATCGATTATGAGAGTGATTTAACTCAGGATCAAAAAGTACTTGTTATTGATATTGGTGGTGGTACGAGTGACTGCTCGTTTGTACAAATGGGCCCAAGCTTTAGAGGCAATAGCCAGCGCGATGGCGATTTTTTATCTCACAGCGGTAAACGTATTGGCGGAAATGATTTAGATATTGCATTGAGCTATCATGGTTTAATGCCGTTATTGGGTTTAGGCAGTACGTTTAAATCGGGTTTGCCTTTGCCAAATCAAGCATTTTGGCAAGCGTGTAAAATTAACGATGTAAACTTACAAAGCCAATTCTATAGTGAGAGCCATACCCGAGAGCTGAATGCACAATTACGTGATGTAAGTGCGCCAGAGCTTTATAAGCGTTTAATACATTTACAGCAAAACAAGCAAGGCCATCAGTTAGTGCAACAAGGTGAAGCGGCTAAAATAGCACTTTCATCAGCTAGTGCGTTTGATTGTGATTTAAGCTTTTTAGATAGTGGGCTGAATAAAAATGTATCGGTAAGCGATTTAGCTGTTGCCGTTGAGAGTAGTATTAGCCAAATAGTTACTTTAGCAAAACAAGCAATCAGCGACGCTGCAACCACGCCAGACATTATTTACTTAACAGGCGGTAGTGCACAATCACCATTGATTAAAGCGGCTTTAAGTGAGCACTTAGGCGATATAAAAATGGTTAACGGGGATCACTTTGGTAGTGTAACCGCTGGCCTGACTAAATGGGCCAGCATGCTTTATAAGTAGCTTAAAAATTTAAAGATCTATTTGTCGGGTTGCGAGGTATTTTTCGTAATCTGGCAATGTACGCTCAAGCTCTACGTCCATAAGCGGTGAGCTCAATAACATATCGGCGCTTACTTCATTACACGCCACCGGAATATTCCAAACAGCGGCTAAACGTAGCAGTGCTTTAACATCAGGGTCGTGAGGCTGTGATGCTAATGGGTCCCAAAAAAATATTAAAACATGTATTTCATGCTCCGCTATTTTAGCGCCTAGTTGCTGATCGCCGCCCATTGGGCCACTTAAAAGCTGAACTACATCAAGCCCTGTGGTCTTTTGGATTAAATGCCCCGTAGTACCGGTGCCATATAAAGTGTGTTTGCTTAATATGTCTTTGTGCTTTTCACACCATACTTTTAATGCTGCTTTTTTACCGTCGTGTGCAACTAAAGCAATATTCTTTTGCGCGGGAAGAGATTGTGTTTTTTGTTCCATGCTGATTCTTTTTATTAGTTAACCACTGTTTTGGTTAGTTAAAATAATAGATTGATAGCAAGGGCAATAAATACAATGCCGGTGATTCTATCAATCCAAAGTTGGCTATTTGGGTTACGTCTAAAAAACTGTGCAATTTTGTCGCCAAAATAAATATACGTGCAGTCAATCGGAAAAGCAAAAAGAGGGTAAAGTAAGCCAAAAAAAGCGAGCTGAAAAGTAGCAGATGAAAGCGTTGGATCTACAAATTGCGGAATAAATGCAATAAAAAACAGCGCCACTTTAGGGTTCAGTACTTCAGTCATCATGGCCTGAAACATGACGTTACTTTTTTTGCTGGTATTTATATGCGGTTTATCGGTTTGCGTGCCCTCTGATACAAGCTCTTGCTGCTTTAACGTGCCTTTAATCATCACAAGCCCTAAATAACATAAGTATGCAGCACCTGCATATTGCACTGCGGCATAGGTACTAGGAGAAGCTTTTAGTACTGCGCTTAGGCCTACAACAGCAAACAGTGTATGAACAACCCCACCTAATGCAAAACCAAAAGCACTTTGCATACCAGCGCTTCGTCCATTAGCAAATGTTTGTGCCATCAAAAATGCATTTGATGGCCCAGGCGCTACTGCCATTAAAAAGCTGGCTAATAAAAATGAAACTAAAAAATCAGGATTGATCATTGAGCGCTTTTAGTTGGATGTAAAGTATGTGCTTTTTTGCTCATTAAAATTATCCAAAGCGGAACTAGTAATAATAAATGAAAAGCAATTAACCACGGTGTACTTAACCCCAAATATTGGGTTAAAACAACGAGTATACTCGCGCCACTCATTTGCATAGCACCAAGTAATGCAGAGGCTGTGCCTGCTTGTTTAGGAAAGCTAGATAGGGACATACCTGCAGCAGAGCCTAAACTTAAAGCAAACCCTAATGCTGCAATTAAGATAGGTAACATAAGCGCAAATGCTGTTTCTATACCGCTAAGGGCTAGCATTAAAATACCTGAAAAAACCAGTACACTCACACCGACACGCAAAGCGCGCTGGCTATTTCGTTTAATGTACGTTGGTAATATAAAACTTGCGACAATACTTATTACGGCATTTAACGTAAACCAAAAAGTAAAGTCGGCTACTGTGCCGTCTAAATGCGTAATAAGCCAGCCTGGTGCGAGCGTTACATAAACTAATATAGCCGACATGGCGACCATACAAATTAGACTATTAAACAAAAATATTGGTGTTTTAATAATCGGTGTAAAGCGACGCAAATCTAAAATATGGCCCTGATAATGGCTATCAGCAGGACGGGTCTCTCTAAAAAAGAATAGAGTAACAATAAGGCCTAAAATGGCAAACGCGGTTAAAAACATAAAGTTCATACGCCAGCCAAATTGTACGGTAAGCCAGGCCCCTAAAATAGGTGCCATTGCCGGAATAAAGCACACAATCCCGTTAAGATAAGTGATCATTTGCCCGCTTCGTTCACTACCATATTTGTCACGCACTATCGCAAATGCGACAACAAATGTGGCACACGCTCCAAAACCTTGAAGCGCACGTGCAATCATTAATACTTCAAAAGATGGTGAGTAATAGGCAAGTAATGCTGAGCCTGCATATAAACTAATGCCCACTATAGCCACTGGCTTTCGGCCAAATTTATCAGCTAAAGGACCTGCAATTAATTGGCCTAAACCTACTGTTAGCATAAAAATAGCAACGGTTTGCTGTACTTGTTGTTCTGTTACTGCAAATTGTTCTGCAATAGTAGGAAAAGCGGGTAAGTAAATATCGATTGCCATAGGGCAAAATATAACGAGTAACGCTAAGATAAGTAATAAAGTCATATTAGGTTTAGCGGGCTGTGTTTGCATTGAGTCTCCTTTTGCCGAGTATTTTAGGTGGGCACTCGTAAAAAAGAAAGGGCTTATGGCCCCTGCATAGATTGTCATTATTATTATTTGATTAGATTAAGCTAAAAAGGCAGTATAAATGCGCTTTTTAAAACTGGTCTGATGTGTTAATTTGAGAAAAGTAACTGTTGATGGAAAAAATAATAATGAGTAATAAATCTGCACTTGTACAAACATGGCATAAATTTAAGCGTCTACCTTTTGGGAATTGGCTTTTTACTAAAGCTGTTTGTTTTAAAGCGCCATACTTTGGTTCGATGAAGCCTTACGTACTTGACCTTCGAGAAGGGCATTGTAGCGCAGTGGTTAAAAATCGTCGCAGCGTTCATAATCATATTGGAACTATTCATGCTATTGCGCAGTGTAACTTAGCTGAGTTGTGTGCGGGTGTGATGGTCGATGCAACAGTGCCAGTTAAAACCCATCGTTGGATCCCAAAAGGGATGACTGTCCGCTACTTAGCAAAAGTAGATACTGACGTGACTGCAATTGCGGAAATTGATTTACCACATAAGTGGATTGATAAAGAGGACTTAGTGGTACAGGTTAAGCTTTATAACACCCGCAATGAACTCGTTTTCACTGCAGATATTACAATGTACATTACTGAAAAAAGGTAACTTACGTTAAGCAGATTTGACTTAGCTTTTATCAGCGGCTTGTTTATTTACAAACGATAAGTCGCTGCCGTCTTCCTTCAACAATGCTTTAACTTCTTTTGCGGGTTTAAGTTCTTTAGAAATTAGTTCAGGCTCTTCTTTTTCAAAACGTTGCTTTAAACTGCCTTCAATTACTGCGCCTGCATCAATACTCAATGTATCGTGAAACACATCGCCATGAACATGCGCACCGCTTTGTACTTTCACTTCACTGGCATTAATTGAGCCAATAACTTTGCCTTTAACAATGACGCTTTTAGCTTCAACAATACCTTCAACAACACCCGTTGAACCAATAACTAAATGCTCCACTTTTATGTCTCCATCAATGCGGCCATCAAGTTGTACTTCACCCTTGCTAATTAAAGTGCCTGTAAGGCAGACGTCTTGTGAAATAATAGACGGTGTGTGATTTACTCTTTTTAAATTAGAGCTAACTGTTTTTTGTTTTTTTCTACCAAACACGAGAAAGCGCCTTTGTTATTTTTAGAGGATTGACTTGTTTACCGTTAAGCAATACTTCGTAGTGTAAATGAGTGCCTGTGCTTCTACCTGTGCTGCCCATTAAACCAATTATGTCGTGTTTAGTGATCTGCTGACCTTTTTTCACCTTAATTTTATTTAAGTGTCCAAATCGTGTCACTAAGCCATTTTTATGCTCAAGCTCAATAAAGTTACCATAACCACCATTGCGACCGGCACGAAGCACTACAGCGTCTGCTGGCGCAAATATTTCGGTTTTATGCCAACCGGCTAAATCTATTCCTTTATGAAAGGCATGATTGCTATTCATTGGATCTTTTCTGAGGCCAAAGTTGCTTGAAATATAATATTTAGCTTTAGCTAAAGGCAGGGTATTTGGTAGCTCAGTTAAAAAGTTTTCTAAATTATTTAATGCTAATAACTTATCAACGATAGCTAAAAAGTGGCTTGGGATTTTTGTTTCGTTAAATGTATCAAGTGGGCCACCTTGTGCGGTTGTTTGGTCGCTTAAGATTAAATGTTGCTCAAGCGCAGACTCAATCCCTGCACCTTTCACCATAGCTAAAATAGCTTGGTGACGTTCGCTAATTTGGTTATCTAAAAAATTAAAGCTTTGTTCATAATGCTTATCCAAGTTAGCAATTCTTGCTGCGAATGTAATCGGAGCTACTAACTGAGCCTGTTTATCTTTTAGGTTTTCATCGACTAATGGTTCGTGAAACTCATTGCTGTTTTCATTGATTGGTACGTCAAGATCTGTATCAAGCTTAATAACGTCTTTACTGATTGAAGCGGGAAGGGACTCTATCATGCTTTGCAGTAGCGCCTGCTTTTGCTCAAGTACTGCAAGTTGTTCTAATTGCGTAGCTTGAAGAGCTTGCTGCTCATTTACTTTTTGTTGCCAAAGTGTTTGCTCGTTTATTTGACTTTGTTCTATGTCGGAAATTTTATTTGTTTGTGTGTAAACACGAAAGCTCGAAATACTCAGCCAAGTGAAAGTGACTAAAATAAGCAATGCTACAAGAAGTTGAAACCAAGGAGCTAAAACAACGTGCTTAACTTCGCCATTTTGACGAATAAGTAGCTGTCGAGCTGGGAAAAATTTATGATAAAAAGACTTTATAAATACTGACATGGCATATAAACACTGGCTATTAACCGAATTAAGATAGCAATTTGAGTTAAAAAAGCTAGAAAAAAATTGTAACTGTTCAAAAATTAATAAAAAAGGGCTGCTTTTAGCAAGCGGCCCTTTTATGTTTAATTTATGAAAATGTATTATTTTGTAGGCAGTACGGTGCTCTCTACCGAGCCAAAACCTATGCGTGCATAGCCTTCTTTTTCACACCAACCGCGCATAATAACGTTATCGCCATCTTCTAAAAAGCTACGTTGTTCGCCATTGCTTAGCGTAATTTTCTCCTTACCGCCACTAGAAAGCTCAAGTAAAGAACCCGCTTCTTCGTGCGTTGGACCAGACTGAGTGCCCGAACCTAACATGTCACCTGGCATAAAGTTACAGCCATTTACTGTGTGGTGAGTAACCATTTGTGCCACAGTCCAGTAAGAGTGCTTAAAGCTAGATGTTGATACGCGCGTTGGGTTATGGCCTTCGCTACGCATTTTTTCCGTTTGGATTTTAACATCCATTTGAATATCAAAAGCACCTTGGTCGCGATTCGCTTTTGACTCTAAATAGTCCATAGGCTGTGGGTCGTTTTCATCACGTGTCCAGCTTGTTCTATAAGGTGCTAGCGCTTCGGTTGTAACAATCCAAGGCGATACAGTTGAGGCAAAGTTTTTAGCTAAAAAAGGACCAAGCGGTTGATATTCCCACGCTTGTAAGTCGCGAGCTGACCAATCGTTAAATACACAAAAGCCAAATACATGGTTTTCTGCATTTTCAATCGCAATTGCATCGCCAAGTGCATTACCTTTACCTAAATAAATACCAACTTCTAGTTCGTAATCAAGGCGCTTACATGGACCAAATGACGGCACTTCTGCATCTGGCGCTTTGGTTTGACCTTTAGGGCGATGAAATGTTTGACCCGATACGTCAATAGATGAAGAGCGACCATGATAACCAATAGGTACCCATTTATAGTTAGGTAGTAATGGGTTATCAGGGCGAAATAAACTACCTACGGCTGTAGCATGATAAATAGAAGTGTAAAAGTCGGTGTAATCACCGATGCGACAAGGTAGTGAAAACTCTATATTAGATTGTGAAATAAGCGTATCGTTAAGTGCTTGTTGGTGCTCAGAGCCTGCTCGTAGTGCTTTTGAAAGCGCTAAACGAAGTGCTGACCAATACTGCTCCCCTAAACCCATAAATGTATTTAGGGTTGCTTCACTTGCTGCATCAGCGGCTGTTTTAGCATCACCTTTTAAAACGTTTAATTTGCTCAGTTTTGCTAAATCAATTACTTGGTCGCCAATTGCAACACCACCACGAAAGGCCTCATCAGACCCTTTGCGACGAAATTCTGCAAACGGTAAGTTTTGAATTGGGAAGTCACAATTATCAACATTAGCTGACTCTACCCAGCTGGTTAAATTAATATCATGGGTTTCGTTAATTAGGCTCATTACATTTCCTTTGGATTTTACTGTATGGCGACAAGGTATAGTTTATTTAATCATACTTGTACTTAGCGCAATACTTTTTAAATATTAAAACGACAAAAGCAGCGAAGTTCGCTGCTTTTAATTTACTCAAATATTTTATAAAACGCCGCGACGCTCTTGGTCGCGTTCGATTGATTCAAATAATGCCTGGAAGTTACCTTCACCAAAGCCACCATCATCAACGCGTTGGATCATTTCTATAAAGATTGGACCAAATAAGTTTTTAGAGAAAATTTGCAATAAGTAACAATTTTCACTTTGGCTATCTACGAGTATCTGATGTTGACGAATTTTTTCTTTATCTTCTGCAACCCAAGGTACACGGTCAAAAATAGTGTCGTAGTACTCTGGAATAATATCCAAAGTAGCGATTGTTGATTTATCAAGCTTATCAAGAGAGCTTACTAAATCATCTGTTAAAAACGCTAAATGTTGAACGCCAGGGCCGTTGTACTCACCAAGGTATTCATCAATTTGGTTGTTATCGTTACCTTTACCTTCGTTTATTGGAATAGAGAAGGTGCCACAAGGGGACTTAAGTGCATACGAAATAAGCGCCGTTTTTTGACCTTTAATGTCAAAGTAGCGTACTTCTGTAAAACCAAACACGTCTTTATAAAAGTTAGCCCATTTTTCCATGGTGCCTTTATAGACGTTATTAGTTAAATGATCGATTCGGATAAAGCCTTTATCTTCTACAACATTTTGCGTTTCTAAATCTTCAAAATCACTTTCGTAGATAGTGCCTTTGTCGCCAAAGTTTTCAATAAAGTAAATTAGGCTGTCGCCAATGCCATAAATTGCAGGGTAAGGCATATTTTTATGCGTTGAATCAGTGGCTGGTTTCGCACCACGCTCTACTGCAGTTTCAAATGCTTTTTGCGCATTCTCAACACGCCAACCCATTGAACAAATAGCAGGACCATGGCTTTTAGCAAATTCTGCAGAAAAACCTTCACGCTCGTTATTCAGTAAAAAATGAATATCGTTTTGGTTGTAATAAACAATGTCTTTACCTTTGAATTTTTTAAGCTTAGAGAAGCCAAAATCAGTAAATACTTTATCCATATAATCAGCATCAGGTGTTGCGTACTCGGTAAATTCAATACCGACTAAACCTAAATAGTTATTTACTTCACTCATTATTATTACTCCCGCAATTAAGCACTGCGATTATGTGTTGTTGTCATATTGCAGTAGATAATCAACCAGATTTTTGATTTGGGGAAGAGGGGAGCACTATTTAGTAAATGTGGTATGTGTAAATTTAATAGGACGGTTATTATAAAGTTACGCGTTTGTAATACAGTTAAATAAAATGAAGTTATATGGTACAAATTAAAGTGGAAGCACTTGTTTTTAAGTTGCTGTATTTAAATACTAAAAAGGAGGTTTAACCTGCGTCAACCCCCCTTTTGTAATGAACAAGCCAAAGCCTGTTTGTATTTAATTGTTTACACTTTAAGAGCCATTATCAAAGAACTTGTTTCGCTGCTCTATCCACAAGTTAGTTTTAATTGCTGGAGCTGATTGGTAATGGCGCTCAATGGTTTGATTTAGCACTCGTGTCGATTGCTCAAAAGAGAGCTTTTGTTGTGCGCCGCCCATACTTTTAATTTCACCGCGAGTCATAGCACGACCAGCATAGAGTAATGCATTTAAGTAACCAGGCCGGGTTTCGTAGTTGTTATCTGTAAATAACAGGATTGTTTTATCAAGTGCCCATCGACGGTTTATCTCGCCTTCTTCTTTAACACCTTCGAGTTCACCATCTACATATATTTCAAATACGCCATTTGTTGGTGCAGCATAAAATACAAAGGCAATACGATGCCAATTACCTGGTTCAGTATCGCCAAAGTATCCACTATTGCTGGTTGCTTCACCGTACCCACCGTCAGGGCTTGCAAATATATCTGCATCATCTGTATCGTAGTTTTCGGTATCGGCTTGGATTATTGCGCGGTAAATGTCGTTTGTTTCCAATGGCCAGTTTATATCCATAACTATTGTGTAGTCAGACACTAACCCGTCATGTTTAAAATCACCATTTGCAGCTGTGTTTAACGTAATCAATAGGCCTTCTGTTGGGGAGTGACGAGTAAAAGCCATTACACCAGAAGGACCATCAGTTAAATCGGAAATATTAAGATCAGTGGTTGTCTCATAGCGTGTATCTTCTGGGCCCCAACCGTCATTTTCTGGGTCAAAGTAGCTTAAAACAGATGGGCCTGAGTTTGGAGTTAGTGGGTTTGTTGGATCGTCAAAGTTCCAAGTTGTTATATTTGCAACATCTTGGCAAGCATTAAGCTGTGTGTCTGTATCAAGGTGAAGACATTGAGTTGTTCTAAAGCGCGCGTATTGATCAAGTAGCCACCATGCTTCGGCAATTGGCTTTACATCATTAAAAGTAACACTGCTAAAAAATAAATCTGGATTAAGTGCCGCACCTTTAAATAAAGCGACATTATAATTTGTCGTTACTTGAATATCTTCTGGCTTTAACACAAACCAATCGGGTTGGCTGGCAATCATTGTGTTTAAATCAGTGCCTGTAACGGTTACTTGATACAGTGAATTAAAGCCAGGTGTGTTTGAAGGCTGTCTTTCAACATAAAATGCTTTGTGAAAATCTTCTTGTGTAACAGTGCCAGGCGTCCATCTTTTTTGTACAAGTTCAGGGTTAAGCAGCGCTGCGTTGATTGAGCTTGAGTGTTTAGTTGCAAGTGCTGTTATTTCTGCAACTTCAAAGCTACTTGAGTAGTTTTCTGAAATGGCAATTTCTGTATCAGCATCGGGTGCATATCGGCCCATTATTTCATCGATAGCTAGCTTAGTTTCTTCGTCAGGTTCTATAGATGTTCGCGTATCTACATGTTGATACTCGTAACGACTTAGTGCTTTATCGGTAGTATTAAATACTAAATTTAAATCGGTGACTCCGCGAGCATAAAATTCTGGTTGAATGACTAAAGCATTATTTTCAAGCTCTATAAAGTCTTCACCACCATGAGTATGCCCACCAAGCACTAAATCTATACCCGGTACATTGGTTGCTATCTCAACGTCAGTTCCTTTGCCCAAATGGCTTAGCATAATCATGTAATCAACGTCATCGCTGTATTGGCTTACAATACTTTGTGCGATTTGTTGCCATTTCCAACTCATTTTAAATTGTTTTATAAAGTCAGGAATAGGGTCGTTTTCAATTGGTTCGTCAAGCTCATCCCATGGTACCGACGTCATCCCAAACACACCTAATGTTATGCATCCAACCTGCACCTTAGCAAAGTCGACACCATCAAAATTCTGACTGTTTCCTCCCTCAAAGCGGGTATTACTGGCAAGTACAATGGCATTATCGTCTTGTGAAAATTCAAGTAGTTTTTCAGGGCCCCACGCATAGTCATGGTTCCCTAAAACACGTAAATCAAAAGCCATTAGCTTTACGGTTTCATCAGAGGCTAACCCTTGTGATATTTGCTCTGCTACAGTTCCTTTTTCGTAATCATCGCCACCATCGGTGAATAATGTATACGGAGATTCGCTTAGCGCTTTTTTGTAATAAGCTTTAATGCGACTAAAATATTGTTCTTGATATCCAAAGCGAGAATGCATGTCGGCAACGTGAACAAACCTTACAGATTGCTCTGTTGCATTAGCATCACAGGTTGGGCCAATATCAGAAAATGCAACTGTACGTTGCATTTCGATTGCATAGCTACCTAGTTGGTTTACTTGTGCACTAACAAAGCCTTGCGATACCGTTGAATTAGTAATACCTGACCAAGAGTCTCCGCTTAAACGAGCAATAGATAACTGGCCTCCTAGTACATAGTCGTCAGGTATTTTTATAGTGATTGTCATTGGGCTAGAAAGTTGAAGTGTATTCGGGGTAAGCGTATGTATATCTGAAATGATATTTTTTGCTTGATTATTTTCATCAAGGACTAATTTTTCGTAGGTTATTTCAGTATCGTTAGCCACTATTTGCCCTGGGGCATTGATAGTAAAGTTACCTTCATCTAATGACGTTTGTAAGCCATTAGCATTGGTAATAATTAAGCCACTAGATTCGGGCTCTACAGGATCATTTGGATTTACTGTTACTTCATCACCGCCACCACAGGCAGATAAAAAAATAAGGAGAGATAATGCGATTAGAGTGGTACGTGATAACGTTAATGAATGCATATACTGCTGTCCCTGAGTCTATTCAATAATCAATCAGGACATAATATCAGTTAACGGGGGCAGGGCAAAGTTGAATAAAAAATTCCCCCATAGAAGCTATGGGGGAATTATCTTAGGTTATATTGCTACATTTAAAATAAGTAATAATTAAGAGGCTTTCTCTTCTAACCCTTGTTTTTCCCATACTTTAGCTTTAAAGGTCATTAGTACTAAAACAACACCAACACCAATGCTAAATAATGCAATTTGTAAATATAAATTAGGAATTTCATCAACATTGTTCGGATCGAAATTACCAGCAAGTAAGCCTGCAATAATATTACCGATTGAATAAGTTAATACAAACACACCCATCATTTGACCTGTGTAACGTTTAGGCGATAACTTACTTACAGCACTTAATGCTACAGGGCTTAAACAAAGCTCACCCACAGTATGTAAAAAGTACGTAGTAACAAGCCAGTAAGGCGCTACTTTTAAGCCTTCAGCTGCGTAATGAGCCGCCATAAACATAACTAAAAAGCCTGAAGCCATAATAATTAAGCCAATTGCACACTTAACGCTATAGCTAGGTGATACTAAGCTTTTAGATAAGTTAATCCAAAGCGCTGCAAAAAATGGCGATAAAGCAATAATAAACAGTGAGTTTAATGATTGAAACCACGTTGTAGGGATTTCAAAAGTACCAATTAGACGGTCAGTATAGTCGCGAGCAAATAAGTTTAATGATGAACCCGCTTGTTCAAAGCCAGACCAAAAACATGCAGATGCAATACAGACTAAAAATAATGCCCACATTCTTTGTTTCTCTGCATCTGTTAAATTACCTGTAAAGTAAATAACACCAAAATAAACAAAAAAGATAATAGTAAATACAATCGCTGTGTAACCTGCAACCACTGTTGGATTAATAACAATAGCGCCGGTCATTGCAGCTGTAGTAACTGCAGCAGCTGCAATTACAAATGCAGCAATACCAATCCATGCACGTGAAGTACCTTTAGGACCCAATGGATTGGCAGGTAAAGCGCTGTGCTCTGGTAAGTTATTAAGTGTGAGTTTGTACTGAACTAAACCAATGGCCATACCGACAGCTGCCGCACCAAATGCCCAGTGCCAGCCTACGTTCTCCATAAAGTAACCACATACGTAGTAACCTATTAAAGAACCCATGTTAATACCCATGTAATAAATAGCGTAACCGCCATCACGACGCTCATCAGCATCGCTATATAATTGGCCTACCATTGCACTGATATTTGGTTTTAGTAAACCAGTACCTGTTGCTACAAATATTAAGCCAATGAAGAAAGAATAATCATGTGGAATAGCCAAAATAATATGGCCAATCATAATAATTATGCCGCCATACCAAACTGCTTTTTGACCACCAAATAATCTATCAGCTAGCCAGCCACCCGGTAAGCCTAAAAAGTATACTGCGCCTGTGTACAAGCCATAGATTGCAGCAGCTGATGCAACAGTAAAGGCAAGGCCCTCTTCTTGTAAGCTTGCTGTCATGAATAATACGAGCATAGCTCGCATACCGTAATAACTCATTCGTTCCCACATTTCAGTGAAGAACAATGTCGAAAGTCCTTTAGGGTGGCCCCACCAGCCACTATCTGGAGTTGAACTCATATTTACTTCCTAACTTTAAGTATTGTTATGATGGCCTTATAATTTTTTGCTTTAGCTATTTTAGAGTTTTTACACACTAAAATGCTCGACCATCAGTATAGTATTTGTAGCTAAGATAATGATTTGCTGTATGGCTATAACACCACAAAGTAAGAGACACACCCTTATCCTAGTTACAATTGCGCTCAAGTATACATATACCTCTGTGCTAGGGGAAGTATTCGCGGTATATCACCTTATGCCAAGTTAAAACTCAGCATAAGGAATAATAGGAGTGCCTGGAAACTCAAGTGTTCCGTACACAGGATTAAAGTAGTAACGTATATAAAGCTGACCAAAGTTTGGTTCGTAAAAGTCAGAACGATCGATGGCTAAATAACCACCAAAGAACCAATTCGGCGTTATTCTATACTCAAAACTACCTTCAAGATTATACGAAACACCAGAACTTGTTTCACCTTCAAATACAGGATCAACACCTGTTATTGACTCTCTATCATATGCAGCTATTTGCAAATCGCCATCATTAGGGAAAAAATCAATAGATTGAGTTTTTGTTTGCGAGTACGAAACACCGGTTTTTAATCGATAAACAAAATCATCGCCCCAACGCGCGTCATAAGTGAGTGGCACAGATAAGCCTACATAGTTTTGTGGGCTGTAATAACCACCATGGCCCCATGTTTCTTCACTTAAATTATACTTGTATGCCCAATGTAATAAGCTAGCGCCTGCGGTAAATTCACGCTCTTGATTGCTAATTACACGGTAATAAGTACCGCCCATCATACGATAGCGTTGGTTGTCTTTTACATTTTGGCCTTTATATAGGGTAAAGTCGGCACTTGACCAAAACCCCCATTTTCCGCCTAAGTCATGCGATACATTAGCAGTCAGGCCTGTAGAGCGTACACCACCCCAAACTTCACCCGTATTTACATCTTTTAAGCCCGCATAAGAAAGTACCGAGCTTGTAACTGGGCGCTTTTCAAGTTCTAGGCTGTATCCAAAATCGCCAAAACTGTCTGCGTAATTTACACCCCATACAATGTCTTCAATTAAAAAGCCGAGTGGAGTTGTACCTACATCTACACGCCAGTTTTCGTTCTGCCAACCAATACCTACATCTACACCACTTTCCTCAGGTGTTACTTCATCGATTGAACAGGTAAAAATACACAGTGCACCTTGTCCATAGCGGCTGCCAGCAAATTGCTCATCAAAGCGCGTTGTTTGTGCGCTAATAGTAGTTGGGTCTACTTTAATAAACCCTTGGCCTTGCCAAAGCGGAAAGTAAGCTTCAATCGGGACTAAGCCCGCGCCAAGTGTTGCTTCGCTTTCGGTGCTTGTTTGCCCACTAAAGTTAACACCAATAGCAATGTATGCTTGGTTTTTGTTTTGCTCGTTTATTAGCTCTCTTTTAGCACCGTTTACATACCATTCATCGTTTTCATCTATTTTTGAAAGCGCTCCGTAAAGCTCTTTTTCATTTAATGTACGATTAGGAAATAGGGTTTGCGTGTACCAAGATTGTGCTTGTTCGGTTTCGTTGAATTTGCTGGCTACTTGAGCGCCTAAATAACGTAGTTCTTGATCGTTGGGTGACTTTTCAACAAGTTGCTTAGCTAAGTAAAGTGCATCCCCTGAGTAATTAAACTCATTGAGAGATGACATGATTTGGCGTTGCAAATAACCTTCTTGCGATGTGGTTTGCGTAATCGCTTTTTGCGTAACTTCTTTTGCTTGAAAGTCGTCCCCAAGTTCTATGTATGCATTAGCAATAGCGAGTAGTGCTTGAGGCTCAATGGTTTGTTTATTTTGTACTTTTTGCTGGTACAAAATAACGGCCGCTTCGCGTTGTTCAAGTGCTAAATTTGCATTAATAAGGGCAGTAGTTGTTGCTGGAGTATTTTTATATTTTTGATCCAGCTGGTTAAGCTTAGCGATTAAATCACTACCATTGTAATACTGAGTAATATAGCTATTTTGTAGCTGTACATATTGAGTTGTTTCGTTTTCAGTTGCGCTCTCTGGTAATACGTACTTTTCAAACCATTGCTTCGTTTTATTTTCATCACCTTGCTCTAAAAGCCACTCACCATAAAGTGTATGCCAATAAGCAGAAAGCAAAGGCTCAGCTTTCAGTGCTTTGCTTATAAGTCTTATAGCGTGTTTTTTTTCGTCGATTCTATACCAACTTCGCGATAACTCTGCCTGCATAGCGGGTGTTAAGTTCTGTGCTTCTAAGCTACTTAAATGATAAATCGCAGTGGCTTTATCTTTAGCATCAAGGTGGCGCTCACTTTGTGTTAAAGACTCATTAAGTTGCAGCTGCTGTTCAAGCGCAATAATGTCTTTATCTCTGGATTTAAATGGAATGTACTGCAATGTTTTAATAGCACCTTGATAGTCATCAAGAGAGCGTAAAAAAAGCGCGTGGCTATAACGAATCTGTGGGTTTAACGGAAATTGCCACAGTACATTATTAAATAAAGCGCGGGCCTCTTCTGTCAGACCTTTTTGTTGATATATAAAGGCTAAATCGTAGTATAACCAAGGCTGTTCTGGCGCTATTTCAATTGCATTTTTTAATACTTTTTCAGCTTGCTCTAAATCTCCAGATTGCGTTAACGCCTCTGCCTTTGCGCGGTACTGACTGCTTAAAGATACAGAATAAGGTTCTTTAATTAGTTTCTTTTGATTAAACGATAAGCTGTTATAAAAAGAGGTTAGGGCTTTTTCATTCTGCTCTAATTCAGCTATTTCAAGTAGGCCTATTAAAGCACTGCTATTAAGCGGCTCGCTTTTTAAAACAATTTGATATGTAAGTGCTGCTTGTGAATATTGACCTTGAGCAAATTGTAATAAGCCTTTGTTATATATTACTGTATTAGTTTCTTGTTCTAAGGTGGCAGCTAAATCAAGCTTAAGCTTAGCCGTTTTAAATTCTTTATTATTAATGGCATTTTTAGCTTCGCGTATATAAAGCCAAAGCTTAGCTGTTTTTGCTAATTCTTGTAGTGTTTCACGCTCAGCGAACTCAGTTGTGTATTTTTGCGCACGCGTAAAGTATTGATACGATTTTTGATTTTGACCGAGGCGTAAATAGAGTGTGCCAATGCTTCGCATTATAGCGCCGTCTTGCGGACGACCTCTTAAAGCTTTTAAAAGCAGAGGCTCTGCAGCAGCTAGCTTATTTTTCTCAAGTAATTTATCACCTCTTACCCAAAATTGATAAGCAGGGTCGGCAAGGAGTGTTTGGCGTTTTTTATAATCTTTTAGAAAATCTTGGTACTGCAATTCACCTTTACTACTAAAGGGATAAAGCGTGAAATAGCGCTGATACTGCTTGACTGTTTCATCCGTTAAGGGCATTTCTAGTAAAGCACTAAGCCAGATGTATTCTACTTCATTGATAAAAGTAGGGCCTGCACCATATTTACTTAAAATATCAATCGCTTTTTTATCTGTCAGATTACGCCTAAGTAAGTGACGCGCATAAGCGACTTCTACTTGCGCAATACTTGGATAGTTTTGAGCTAATCTATCATAGCCTTTTTTTACACTCTCCCATTGGGAGTTATCTTGTCCATACCAGCTTAAATGTTCAAGTTCGTAATCTAGTGTTGGGTAGACATTTTTAAAAATCTTATTATAGATTTCGCGAGCTTGTTCATAACGACCCGCACGAGCCAATAATTTAGCTTGTTGAATTGAAGATTTATCTTTGCCTTCAGTACGAGAAAGAACTTTTAGTTTTTCAACGCACGAAGCCTGTTCGGTAAGCCCATTATCTATTTTACTTAATAACTGGTTGGCTTTTGCTGATTCTCCATTGGCAAAATCATAACGCGCTACTGCGCACTGCGTTTCTATTCGGGCAGGGGCAATAGCGACTAGCTTTCGTAAGCTATCTTCAACTAGTTTTTTATTTTGCTGTGCTTCACCAATACCTATTTGGCTTAGTAACCAATCAACAGATTGCGTATCAATATCGTTGACTGTGTTAGCGCTCAATCCAGAGCTAAGCGCTAATGTGCAAGCTAGGGCAAACCTTAACGGCATTCAATGCTCCATACCGGTTGTAGCGTCCCATCTGCTGTAATTGAAAAACGTTTATTTAAAGCACTTGTACCAAACAAGTTAAGCACGCTGTCGTAATAACGAGTCTGGGTAAATGATTTATCAATCATTAGTTTTTGCTGAATAGCCATTACTGTAGAATTATCGTTATTAGTCGCTAGTAAAGGTAATAGAGCTGAGTTAAAGCCTAGAGGGCCTCTTTTTTCAGACTTTCCTGATTTAGCAAAAGTATTTAAAGGCACGTAACCACGTTTATTAATTGTTTCTATAAAAGGGTTAAATTGCGCTAATAGCTCTTTTTTATAAGGTGCGTTGTCTGCCATCATACTTGCCCATAAATACACTCTAATAGCGTTGTAACTGCCCAAGTCAGTTGTTTTTTTATCGTAGTAAAAGCCGTTATTTGCATCAAACATTACCCAGTCAGGGCTAACACCTTGCTTTGCTGTATCTAAAATCAACTTTGCTGAGCCTTCGTGCAGTTGATGCCAAGGCGAGTGTGGATAAAGCTTTTTAAACTGCTGATAAATAAATAACGGTGAGTAGCTTGGGTTTAACTTAAAACGCTCATTATCAAATTCAAAACCAGTAGGGGCGGGTAGTAATGATAAACCTAGGCCCGAAATATAGGCGGTTTCTTCACGCATTATTCGCTGTGCAAGTACGGCTGCTAATATGCTGTAGCGGCGGTCATCCCAAAGAATAGCAGCTTGCGATAAACTGTATGCTATCCATAAGTCAGAATCAGACGCTGGATTTGAATCTAAAATTCCGCCAACATTTTGATTGTTAACACCCCATTGCCATGCCGGTAAACGAGTGCTTAAATCACCTTCTGATAAATGCTCTTGTGTCCAATCAAGCACTAGATCAAACATTGCTTTGTCATTTGCCACAACAGCAAAAAATAACGCATAAGATTGGCCTTCAGAGGTTGTGATATTTTGCTCACTCCCCAAATCAATAACGCGGCCATCTTTGCTTATAAAATTATTTTTAAATGTTTGCCATGTATCCCATGGCTGGCACTGCTCTACTTGTGCATTGGCATTAAAAGTAAATAATGCAATCACGGTAAAAAATACATTAATGAGTGACTTCATTACTTATCTCCTTCAGCTAAGCGCTTGTATGTTAATGCTTGCAGTAATCGCCATATTATAAATGAGATCAGCAGTAGTGTTAAAATAGACAATAGCGCCAGCACAAATGGGTGATCCGACAAATGGAACCAAATTAGTGTATGCACTGGAATATGACCAACAAAATATTGCTCATCAGTTTTAATAGTTTTAATACCTTGGGAGTTTATAACCGCTGCACTGCCTTTAATTTGTGCAAGCGCTTCTGAACTCATTAACGCATCATCAAGCAGAGTAAAGGCTTTTTGTGATGTTGCACTAAGCGATACAATTGAACGCTCTGAATCAAACGGTGATTGAAAGCCAGTGATAACGGCCATATCCCCGCTACTTTTTATACTTACTTCTACTTTATCTGTAGTTTGTTCATCATATGCACCATTGTATATAGCTTGTTTTATAGCACGCTGATTGTTATCAAGGAGGATATTAGTTTGTGCATCTTCATCTAAGTTATTAGCAATGCTATTAGGTTTTGCGATAACTAAGATGTCTTTGTCATCTAAGTTTGCATCTTCATTTAAATGAGCAACGCTTATTCTATGAGCTGGGTATCCTGTAATAGCGCCAAAATGACCTGTTAGGTTAAATAATACAGAAAGTGCTTTTGGTGATGGAACTTCGTCTATTAACACTAAAGTTTGCTGTAAATCTGCATACTTTGTAAATGGGAACCCGCTATTTGCAAATACATTTAAATCAGGTAAAGCCATGTAATGGTCAAACCCACTTACATCAATATTAGAATTTCCATCAATTACACCGTATTCGCCGCCAGGGGGAGCAACGGCACATTCGCCTTTCTTAAGTACTGCAAACCTAAAATCAAAGTTTAGTTCATTGCGATTGGCAAGATTAATACCTTCCAATGAAAAATCTTCTGCGCTTTGTGTTGTGTCTGTATTAGCAATTAAAGGCAGCAACGTTTTAGCAGTTGTTAACGATGTATCTTTTTTATCAAGTAAGAAACCACTTATAAATTCTTGGTTTATTAGCATATTTAAACGCGAATTTAAGGTTTCGCTCTCAGGAGTATTACGGTATTGCAAAGTTATCGGGATCCCTTTTTCACGCCAAGTGAATAAATCAGGTGCAAAACGGACATTTAGTTTTATAGGGCCGTTGTTAAGACCTTCAGCTTGTAACTGAGTTGGGTAGTCAATAAGCTCGTCAAAGTGGACTGGACGATCGTTTCTAAGCCATCGCGGGGCATCGTATGCTTTACGCAGAGGTAGCTTATTAATTGCTTCGATGCTTGCACTTCTGCCTGTCATAATTTTATGACCAAATACCAAACCAGTGACCGCTGTTTTTAAATCTTTTTCATCACGGCCTAAAATTAACAACATTTTATTGTATCGGTGGATTGGGCTTGAAATTAGCTCAACTGTAGGTTTTTCGACATCAGGATAATCTTTTAAAAAATCAGGTTTTGAGTCATTAGTAATAAACACCACACTATGCTGCTCTGGTGCTTTATTTAAAACTACTGGAAAGTTAGCGCCACGCCAGTCAGCTTGTGCGCCAAACCAACTAGATAAAGTGGCTGCAGCTTCTATTGCTTGTGTATTAGGTGTGTTTGCAAATACAAAAGGTAAGTTTAATTTGTTGTAATCTTTAGCATCAAAAAATGGTTCTGGTAAATACTCAAGACGGCTATCAATTGCTAACTGTTTTTGATCAAGCGTGATGTGGCTTGATTTGTTTATTTCAGTCCAAATTGAGCGGCTAAAGTAATCTTGGCATCGTAAATCGTAGTAGCCAACTAGTTCAAAGCGAATTTGGTTGTAGTCTTGAATGTATTTAGCATTTAGGTCTAGGCTATGACTTACCGTATTTTTTACAATACTTAATTGCTCATTAATAGGTAAAACAGTAACTAAGTTATCGTTAAAATAAACTTTTAAATGCGATACATTAGCCAGCAATGAAGGTGAGTTGGTGTACGAAAAGTTAAGCTTTAGATTAGTGCTTAATTTATCAATTCTATTTGTGAAATCGACTCGAGAATTATTATTCACGCCGTCGAGTTTATAGTCGTTGAACCCTAACTTTTCAAAGCTAAGACGTAAACTAGAAACCTGAGCGCTCTCAGGGTAGCCATTTACAAACATAGTTTTGTCGTGCATAGGCTCGATAGCGAGCACTTGATATGCGCTACTAATAAGTAACAATGTTAGAAATGTATTAAGTAACTTTTTAATCATAATTATTATGCACTATCGGTTTTTTTGGAGTAAATGAATTTATGTAAATGACAGTATTAGTCATAAACTTAATTATAGGTTGTAACGCTCTTGGGGCATGAAACAATAAATTACTAAAGCCCCGTAAACTGGTTTTTTGCACTTCTTTGAAGCTATACGATGGACGGTCATGTCTAAAGTTATTTTGCCAATCTAGCCAAGCATCTGCTCTGGAGAAAGTACATTGTATAAAAGCTCTTTGCTTTTCGAGAGATAAATCTTTAAGTGTAAGGCCAATTTGTTTTTTACGGGTATTACATACATACGTTGTAAACGAAAATTGCTTGTTACCGCGACTCATTAATAATTCAATTTTATCGTTAACGCGGCATAAATGTGCGTGTTCAGTCTCTATACCTACACCGTTATCTGAATAATCCGTTATTTTTACTTTTAAAGTATGACCATTTGCTAAACGAACGCCGGCAGGAAAGTTTGCCTTTATACGATGCGAGTGCCTCACTTGGCGAGCCTCAGCAGCAACCGCAACCGCAGCACCCAAAATAATAATATTATAAAAAGCCCAACCCATACTTATTATAAGTACGCCAATCTGGCTTGAATCACCTAAAAACAGACGTAATACACCCACTATTATTCCAAGTAAGTTAATAAGTAAGAGGATTAAATACGGTTTAGAAATCCCCCAGTCGTAATGCTCTTCATCATTTAAACCGCCTTTTTCGGTTACGTTAAATTTACCTTTATTAGGATTAAATAAAGCAACGGTAGTTGGTTTTAATATGTACCAAGCAAGTACTGACTCATACACTTCACCCCAGAAGGAGTAACGGTATTTACCTTGAATGCGTGAGTTAGTCGCTTTTATTTGAATTAGTGTCGGTACCACATAGATAAAAATAGCAATAAAAGGAGCATAAATTATGTAGGCATTAAAATATATTAGCGCCAAAGGAGCTGTTAAAAATACAATACGAGGAATACCCGAAAGGAAATGCAGCATTGCGTTTATATAGCATAATCGTTGAGGGATGCTTAAACCTTTACCCATCAATGGGTTATCAAGCCTAAATATTTGTGCCATACCACGCGCCCAGCGAATACGTTGGCCTATATGCGCTGACAAGCTGTCGGTAGCAAGGCCTGCGGCTTGTGGGATGTTTATATATGCAGTTTTATAACCTGCGCGCTGCATACGAAGGGCCGTGTGAGCATCCTCAGTTACTGTTTCAAATGCAAAACCACCAATATTATCAAGCGCTTCTCGTTTTAATACGGCACAAGAACCACAAAAGAAGGTTGCATCCCACATGTCGTTACCGTCTTGAATTAGTCCATAAAACAACATGTTTTCGTTAGGGATTTGACTGTGGTTATTAAGATTTCGCTCAAATGGATCGGCAGAAAAAAAGTGATGCGGTGTTTGGACCAAACACACTTTACTGTCTTTTAAAAACTGTCCCATTGTCATTTGTAAGAACGAGCGAGCAGGGACGTGGTCACAATCAAAAATTGCGATATATTCGCCATCGGTATAACGCATAGCGCTATTCATATTACCGGCTTTAGCATGATTGTTATCCGAACGCGCTAAATAACCCACTCCAATCTCGGCTGCAAAATCCTTAAACTCTGAGCGCTTACCATCATCTAATATATAAACATTTAGCTTGTCTGCAGGCCAATCGATACTTAAAGCAGCGAGAGTAGTAGGTCTTACAACGCTTAACGGCTCGTTATAAGTTGGAATATATACATCAACAGTTGGCCATAGGTCAGTGTCTTTAGGTAAAGGCACTGGTTTTCGCTCAAGCGGATTAACTGTTTGAAAAAAACCTAAAATCAGTACAAGCCATGCATATGTTTCAGCAAGTAGTAAACCGCCACCTAGTGCAAGTGCAAGCGGATCATCCCAGTTTAAAGTCTCAGTGTAACGCCACCATAAGTAACGAGAAGAGGTAGTTACTGACAAGGTGATCATGACAATGGTTGCCATTTGGCCTTTTACTCGTTTAAGTGCATACGCAACTAATAAAATAAAGCTTATAAATACGGCTTGAGCTTCCAAGCTAAAAGGAATTGTAATGAATATTGCTAATAAAAATAAAATAAACGCGAGGATGACGTATTTAACTAATTTATTTTGCCATACACGTGCATCAGCCATGGCTTTAAATGCACTTTTTTTAGGGCCTTTTTTGTTTTTTGATAGTAGGCGTTTTAATAATTTACCTAACTTTAAATCAAACCAACGTAATTGCCTTAAAAGGTAGCTAACGCCATCATAGAAATAATTAACTGCATCTTCTTTTACTGAACTAGATTTAAGCTGGTTTTTGAAAAACACTAAAAATACACTTTGAATAATAAAGCGTAATATATTTGAGTAAATATAGGTTCGGTAAGGCAACCTTAAATGAGGGTAGTAGTCATAAAGGGTAAACTCAAAGCTGATTTTATGCTGTTTAATATTTATAAATAGCGAGCTTAAAAGTGTAATAAAAGGCATTAAGAAAGCTTCAATTACATTTACTTTATGTTGATTAAAGTAGCTATGAAACTTAAATAAAATATACCGAACTAACTTATCAGTAAATAAAATGCTCAGCAGCAAGTATAAAGTGCTGTGAATAGGGCGCTGATAAAATAGTGTAATACTCATTTTATAAGTTCGCTTTACTAACTAGCCAACCGGCTAGCGTTTCAAAATCATCGTTTGCGACACTATAGGGCGCGCAGTTAAGTGCTACATTTCTGTATGCGGTTGACTCTTTGATTACTTCGTCACTGTTGATAAAAAACGGAGCCATAAGCGGAAGCGTTGATTGCCATAGGGAAAACAAGTCAAACTCTAGCGTTGATGCGGAGTTATAGCGGTTAACTAAAAAATAATGCTTCCAAGTTGTATCTGAATTCTTGAGGTTTTGCAGGCGTCTATAAATTAAGCTGTGACAAATGGCGTCACAATTCACTAGTTCAATAACAATATCGTTTTTTTCTAATGGGTAGTAAGAAAGATTAATATGTGAAGGGCAATCAAAAAGTATCCAAGCTTCATCGCTATAATTTAGATTTTTGCATTTATTGACTATTTTAGTAATTTTATCGATGCTGGTGTCATCGCTATCACCAAATGGTAAAAATATAATGCCATCGTTATCTTGGTGAAAATGCGCAAGAGCATCTTCAAAACTAGCTTCATTACTCCAGCCTTTGGTGTATTTCCACGGCAAACCAAAATGTAAACCTAAGTCACTTTTTGCATCTAGGTCGATAGCAATAACATCAACGTCAGATTTTTTTAGCACGCACGCTAGGTTTGCAACCACAGAGGTACTGCCTGAACCGCCTTTGATACCTTTAATGAAAACTCTTTGCAACGGATGTTTACCTATCGTTAATTGAACTAGCTTACGTATTTAGTTCGTTGTTTATTTCTTTAAGTAATGCATACTTATTAATTGTATTATTATTTTGCTGTTTGTTTACAATTTCTATGTAGTCATCACTCTTACCACCGAAGCGCAGCGCAAGGTTTTCTATGTCACTCGATGTTAACGTTTGTGAGTTTTTAGACGTTAAGCTATTCATCATTACCTTTACAGTTACTTTAATTATTTTGATTAAAAGTGGACAATATTTGGCTATTATATATAGAATAACGGTTAAAACTAGTAAAAAAGTATTTTTTATAGGGCATTCTAAGTGCATAACTTTAACATAACGGGATTAGAGCCTGCTGCAAAAGAGTTAAAATCGGCTTCAAGTTATGCTGTTTTAGCCCCTTTAGACAATTTTGCAATCGAATTAGCGTTACATTCAATTAACCAAAGTTTGGCTAATGATATATATATAGTTTCTCAAGAGGCTGAATCATTTTTTGATTCTTCTTTTTCTGCATCGTTAAATTATGCTTATGAACATAATCGAGTACATCCTTTTTCGTTGGCCCCAGAAACACAACACTATTCAATTGAGCGAATCAATTCAGGTATTATAAAAGAGATAAGTGCTTATAAACGTCTAAACGAAGCGCTTATTTTTGTTCATTTTAATACAACACAGTTAAACAGTGCTGGCGAAAAAAGCTTAAAACTGATGATGAATGAGTACAACGATTTTGTCCGTCGTACTGGGGCTACATTACTATTTTTAATATCTGGGCCTGATATTGCTAATTACCGCTTTTTAATTAGACGATTAAATAATGTATTTGATGGACTGGTTTTTGTTGATAATGATTCTGCAATGCGAGTTCTTGAATATGATTATTGGCGCCATAGCACGGGCGTTATTGCTGGTGAACATTACCCGTTATTATTAAGTAATAATCAGTTTGTTGTTCAAAAGGGAATAATAAACGAGAGCAAAGCACCTAAAAGTTCAGACTTTTCCGATGAAGATGACGTTTGGCTCGTGAAAAGTGCTGTACCTGAAGGTACTAAATTACCAATGCACTATAAAAGTGTGAAAGATAATAATGACCTATTTAATAAAGGTCCAAAAGTAGAAGCAGCCACATTAATTTTTGCAGTTACGCGCTACACAGATTTAGCACAGTTAGGTAAGCAATGTTTTGAGCTCAGAAAAAACTGTGGGCGCTGGTTAAAACTTGTTATTCAAAATGTAGATGGTGTTATTCGCCATCAAGATGAGTGTTTATTTTTAACCTTGGGTGTAAACCTTATCTTGTATAGCTTTTCAGAGCCTTCTAGGTTGCTCTCACAAATTCAATCTATTCAAGGTTTTCAGTTTTCAAGACCTTTACCTCCCTCTGTTGAAGATGTTTTAAAATACACCGAGAACACTTTTTCGAAAGGTTACCTACCTTTCATTGAGTTTACAAAACAAGTAGAAGTTCATAGTGATTCAGCTGTCAACTTAGGCGTAAGTGGTGTGCTAGTTAAGTTAGAACTACTGCCAAGAATTGACCCAATACACCCTTTGCATTTATTTCATATTAAACGCGAAGGTGATGTATTTAGTATTGCAGATAATACAGTTTATTTATATTTGCATGCTTGTAGAGAGAATGACGTTGATAATGCGATTAAGCATTTGTTTAAATTAAAAACAAGCGATTTTTTTGTACAGCAAAATGTAATTTCTGATCATTTTTACATCCAGCAAGAATGTAAACAATTAAGGCGTTTTTATAAAGGTAAGAGTGTTGTAGATTTCTCGCAAAAACTTGCCGAGAATGATAGCTATAAATTTGCACCTGATATAGCAAACAGCGTTACTGAAAATATTAAAACACCAGAGTTTTCTAACAAAAGCCGTCCAGATGCTAAGCCTTTCATAATGAAATTAAGAGATAACTTATGAGTATGAATCAGCTTCTAATTACCGTGTTTCTTGCTATGGTGCTTGGTGCGGTGCTTTGTGTACTAGGCAAATACATTTTATCTCAAATAACAAAATATTATTATAAGCTTACTTTTAAACATGAAGTACTAGAGCCTTATACACCAAATACAGTAAAAAAGGATAAGAAGTGAAATTATCAGGTTTAGGGGTTTGGAACCTTTATTTTTTAGTTAAGTTTGCTCTGTTTTATTACGGTGCAATTGATTTTAACGTACTTACCAATGCGGCTTTTGCTGCATTGCTTGCGATTAAATTTAAAAAACCATTAATAGAAAAAGTTAAACATCTATTAGGTGGTGTATTTGCAGTTGTATTACTTTACCAAGACTCATGGTTGCCACCAATAAACAGGTTGACTAAACAAGCGGGTAACGTTCAAGATTTTAGTTTTGGTTACTTTATTGAGTTATTAAGCCGTGTTATTAATATTGATATGTTATTAGCTTTGTTCGTAATTAGTGTGTGTTTTTGGTACACATCGCAATGGATACGTTTTACAACAGTCACTATTGTTGGGCTTTTAGTTGTAGGGTGGCAAGGAGATAACTCTCAAACACAATTCGTTAATAATGTCGCTAATCCTGAGCCGGTTACACAAAATCAAAGTAATCCCCAAACACAAGTGATCACTCAGGCATCACAATCTCCTGATCAAAAACTAGCTGATTTTTATCAACAACAAAGCTTATTAATGAGTCACTTTCCAAGCCAGGTAAATGGTGAACTGTTTGATGTTATCATTTTGAACATATGCTCAATGGCTGTTGCTGATTTAAATGCCATTGGTGTAAGTGTTACTGACATGTATAAAGATTTTGATGTAGTGTTTTCAGACTTTAACTCGGCTACATCATACAGCGGGCCGGCTGCGGTAAGGTTACTGCGCGCCAGTTGTGGGCAAACTAGTCAAACAGCATTATTTAAAGAGGCACCTGAACAATGTCACTTATTTAAAAACCTAGAGAAACTAGGTTATCAAAATAACGTTGTGATGAATCACGATGGACATTTTGATGAGTTTAAAGGCTTAATAAATAAGTACGGAGGCTTAGATAGCCCACCATTTAATATTGATTCAATGCCGGTGGCGCTTCGAGGATTTGATAATAGCCCTATATACTCTGATGAAGCTGTGCTGGATGGTTGGTTAGAGCAATCTGAGGACTGTAAACCTTGTGCAATGTACTACAACACCACAAGTTTACATGACGGTAATCAGCTAGAGAATCAACCAAGGGTGAATAGTAAAGAGACATACCCAATCAGGCATAAAAACTTGTTTGCTGATATTAACCAGTTTGTAAAAAAATTAGAAAAGCGTGGACGCAACGTTATGTTAATGATAGTGCCTGAACACGGCGCTAATTTGAAAGGTGATAAGGTACAATTTGCAGGATTACGTGAAATCCCTAGTCCTGCGATTGTGTCTGTACCTGTAGCGATTAAATTTATAGGCCCAGACGTACAAAATTACTCGCAAATTGTGGTTGATGATTCAACAAGTTACTTTGCGCTTTCAGAGCTGGTAAGTAAGGCGCTGCAAACTGATGTGTTTGGTGGGAATAACAGTGTTGCTAATTTACTTGAAAACCTACCTAAAGCACCTAAAGTTGCTGAAAATGAAGGCACAATAATGATGTACGTTAATCAACGACCATTTATACAATTAGATGGTGGTGATTGGTCAGCTTATCCACAAGGTAAGTAGTCTCATAATAAGAATTAATAAACAGCACTGGTATAGTTAAATATAAATATCAGTGCTGTTTTTCTTCGTTTAATTACAATCCCACCCTTTGGCTTTAAAAGCTGTTTTGTCCAAAAATGTTTACAATAAACTACCTTCTCAAAGCGACTTAGCGTATTATTCGGCTAATATAGTTTTTCCTTCTTTGAGGATGTATGCGTCTAGATATTCACTGTGCTGATCGAATTGGTATTGCTCAAGAAATCCTTAATATATTAGTTAACTACAGCGTTGATTTAAAAGGAATTGAGGTCGATTCTGTAAATTGTCGTATGTACGTTAGTTTTCCCGAAATTGAATTTGAACAATTCCAAAAAATTATGCCATCGATACGTTTAATCGACGGTGTACATGATGTGCGTACCACTGCATTTTTACCATCTGAGCGTGAACACAACGAATTAAATACTTTACTACGTGCATTGCCTGATGGTGTTATCTCTATTGATGCCAAAGGTTGGGTACGTTTATGTAATGATGCAGCATGTAAAGACTTACAGCTAATTGAAAAAGACGTGATTGGTGCAAATATTAATAACCTGCTTAAGGGCTTTAACTTTACACGCTGGTTAGAAGGTAAAGAAGTACTCGGACAAACTACTCGCGTTGAAATTGCTGGTGAGGATTTTATTGCAGACATTTTGCCAATTGCAGTTCCTCAAGGCAGTGAAGGTGATGTACTTGCTGGTGCGGTTATTAATATTAAATCGCAAAGTCGCTTAGGGCAGCAAGTCAGTGCGTTTAGACGTTACGGGCAAGAAAGCTTTGCCACTATTCATAACTTTAGTACGGCAATGCGCCGAGTTGTGCGCGAAGCCCGAAAAATGGCGCAACTAGAAGCCCCTATTTTGATTACTGGTGAAACAGGAACAGGTAAAGAGTTATTAGCTAGAGCGTGCCATTACGCATCTAATCGTTCTGTTAAACCTTTTATTGCTCTGTCGTGTGCTTCTCTTCCTGATGATGTTGCTGAGTCTGAATTATTTGGTTATGCCGGGTACGAAGAAAATGCAGCGCCAAAGCGCGGTGTATTAGAGCAAGCCGATGGTGGAACTGTATTTTTAGATGAAGTTGGCGAAATGTCGACTCAACTACAAACTAAGTTACTGCGTTTTTTACAAGATGGTACGTTCAGAAAAGTAGGCGATGAGAACGAAGTTAAAGTAAATGTACGTATTGTTGCTGCTACTCAAAAAGACTTACCTGCAATGGTACAAGAAGGGGTTTTTAGAGAAGACTTATATTACCGTATAAACGTGCTTACTTTAGAAATAGCGCCACTAAGAGATAGAAAAGCAGATGTAGGACCACTTGCAGAGCATTTTATTCAAAAATATGCGCAACAAAATGGTCATGCAATTCCTGTTTTATCACAAGAGTGTTTGAGCTTTTTACAAGAGTATCCGTGGCCAGGAAATGTTCGCCAGCTTGAAAATGCAATTTACCGTGCAGTGTCGTTACTAGATGATAGCGAGCTTCGCGTAGAGCATTTACAGTTACCCACTTTTACTCACGATTTAGGGTATTTAGAGTCTGATTTTGAAGGTTCGTTAGATCAAGCGGTTAAACGTTTTGAAGCGACCTTACTTCGTAAACTCTACCCAGCTTATCCAAGCTCACGCCAGTTAGCTAAGCGATTGGGCCTAAGTCACACCGCTGTAGCTAACAAGTTACGTGATTACGGTATTAACCGAAAAACAGTAAAAGTGTAATTAACATAAAGACATTAAAATATGGGGACTAATTTTTAGTCCCCATATTTTTTGTAACCCCATCAATTGCAATCGTTTCAATACCTTCTTCATTAAAGTTCATTACAATACTGGCGTTATTACGAGTGAAAAAATAGCTACGGCCATTAAGTTCAATAACATAATCGCCTTTTACGGGGTCGCTAAATTGCTGCTTTTTTAAAGTGATCCTATGTTCGCCAATTTGCCATTCAAATTCTTTAATAAACCCATTATTAAATTCTTGCACCCATACTTGGCTGTCATCTTTTGAAAGCGTTATAGCAACTGAATAAGAACTAGGGATCTGCTCCATATTGTAACTTTTAGAGCCAATAATGAATTTTTCAGCTTTTTGTTGCCATTCAAAACCAAATCTAAACTCTTTAACTACACCGGTAGGGTAAGTAACAGAGCCTTTACCTGGTAATGAAAAGTCGGCAAACGCACTATAACTGGGTATTAATAAAGCTAGCGCAGTGATAATTTTTCGTTTTGATTTCATGAGTTATCTTTTTATTATAATAATGATTTAAGATTAAAGTAGAATATTCGTCTTCGCAAGAGGCTATGCTACACTCGAATAAATTTAACTGGTAAGACCTTTTTTGTGAACTTATATATTCGACTTTTATTATTGTTTTTTAAAATTAAACGTAACAAGCAATATCAAAATTTACTTGATACGGTAGATATTGATTACAAAGCTTTACCTACTGATTGTGACATTAATTTACATTTAACAAACTCACGCTACCTTGCGATGATGGACTTATCTCGTACTTGGATGACAGAACGGGTTGGCTTATTAAAGCAAATAATGAAGCGTCGTTGGTTTCCCATTGTTAACGCAACGGCCATAACTTATATCCGCGATATTAAACCCATGCAGCGATATACAATAAGCACCAAGTTAGTGGGCTGGGATCATAAATACTTTTATATTGAGCAAAAGTTTCACTCAGAACGAGGCCTACATGCTATTGCTTATGTACGCGGTGTATTTAAAAGTAAAAAGGGTATTATAAGTATTGAAGAAATGCTTGAGGTTGCTGGTTTTGATGGGCAAACACCTATATTGCCAAGTGAAGTAATGCACTGGAAAGAAATGCTAGAGCAGAAAAAGTTAAGTAACTTACCAAGGTAATTAATACTCTACAAATGAAAAAAAGGCCTTTCGGCCTTTTAACACACATTGTAATTGGGTAACTACGTACTATTTTATATATGCTTTAAAAGCTGTATCTAACACCGAACATAGCAACAACGGGGTCAAGCTCAACAGTTGATGTAAGTGCTTTTGCACCATTTGCATAAACAGTGGCATCGGTATCAATATCCATAATTGATACCATAGCGTGTAAACCCCAGTTTTTATCAATTTTATAGTTAGCACCTACCTGAGCCATAAAGCCAAACGAATCATCTAGCTTTACTTCTACATCATCTGTTCCTAGCGTCGTTTTAAGTGCTTGAGAAGGTTGCTCATCAAAAAATGCAGTGTAGTTTATGCCTACGCCTATAAAAGGTCTTAGCGCATAGCTGGTATCTAAAAAGTGATATTGCGCAACTAAAGACGGCGGAAGCTGTTTTATATCAGCAATTTTGTTGCCAGCTAAGCCTCCGGCACCATTCACATCGTGTGAAAACGGTGTTGCTGCTATCAGTTCCAACACCCATTGATCGTTAAAAGCATAATCTACTGTGATACCTAGTTGGGTATCTGAATCACCTTTAAGACCCAGTGTCGGCGCCTCATTAATTGCTGAGCTACTGTTATCTGGATTTACGTTAATAGCGCCAACATTTACGCTAAAGTTAGCGTGTGCAGCTGGAGAGATTGCTAATAAAGAGGTTAATAATGCGATGCTAATTTGGGTTTTCATGTTGTTCTCCAAGAACTACTGTTTAATTGGCGCTATTATTACCGAGCAATAAAAATGAAAACCTGTTCTAGATCAAAGTTTAAAAAATATTTTAACCTTGTGAATTGTTTTATTGATTTAGATTAATTTTAGTGTCGTTCTGTCTTTGTAACGATTGACATATATATTCCATTAACAGTCATATGAATGTATTAAGGCTGACATCGCTTAGTCATATACTCACGTTTTAATAAAGGCACATTAAATAATAAAGTGTGTTTACCATGTTTTTAGAAGCATTTGAAAAAAAATCAAAAACAACGGATATTCAAAAAGAAGTTGTAAAGCACTTACAAACACTAATTCGCTTTGAATCAGTAACCCCTAATCAAGCGGGTGCAATTGATTGGCTTGCAGATAAATTGGTGGATTTAGGTTTAAGTTGCGAGCAATTTACTATAAATGGTGTAACTAATTTAATTGCCTGCATAAAATTCAAAGAAGGCCCATGTGTTGCTTTCTCAGGGCACATTGATGTAGTACCAGCAACAAGTAACGGTTGGCTAAGTCCTCCTTTTGAAGGGCGAGTGCGAAATGATGCAATATACGGTAGAGGAGCAGCTGATATGAAAGGCGGTGTTGCTGCTATGTTGAGTGCCACAAAAAAATTAATTGATAGTAAATCAGCTAAAGCAGGGACTCTTTACTGGCTTATCACGTCAGATGAAGAGGGAGAGGCTGAATTTGGCACTCAAGAAATAGTTAATAAGCTTGCCAAGCAAGATGTTGTATTAGATGGCTGTATTGTGGGGGAGCCAACAAGTGTGGCACAAGTTGGCGATACGGTTAAGAATGGCCGTCGTGGTGCGCTTTCAGCTCGCATTTTAGTTACTGGTAAGGCAGGTCATGTAGCTTATCCTCAAAACACACTCAATGCTGCTCATATTGCTGCAAAAATAGTAAATAGCTTGAGTGATCAGATCTGGTTACTCGATGTGGCTAGCTCAAAAACCACACTGCAAGTGACTGGAATTAACATAAATAATGTGGTCGATAATTTAGTGCCAAGTCATTGTGAAATTACATTTAATGTACGTTATAGCCATGGTTACAGTAGCACAGCAGTTAAAACGCAATTAATGAAGACCCTAAACAAGTTTGCTGAGCATTTTACGATTGAGTGGGAGCGCCCATGCGAGCCTTATTACACAAGCCATAATACGGGATGGAGTTTACTTATTCATATTGAGCAAGCTATTTATAAAAACACATCAAGTCACCCATTACTAAGTACAGATGGAGGGACATCAGATGGACGATTTTTTGCCAGCCCCCATACTCAAGTGATTGAATGTGGTGTACGAAACAATACGATTCATCAAGTTAACGAACATGTATCTATTAGTGACTTACTTAAAATTGAAGCTATTTATACAACTTTACTTGAGCAAATATTTATTAATAATTAAATATAAATAGAGTACTTTATAGATATAAGGACTCACTTTTTATTGGTTATTGTAAATAACGTTTGGCTTTATTTTCTTTTACATTTTCAAGATCGACCAATACTAATCCATCAATACAATTATTGAAATCGGGATCAATACTAAAGCTTAAAAATTGCACTCCACCGGGTTTACAAAGTTCAGTGTATTGTTTAAATAAAGTAGGGACTTGAGCACCCATATTAGCTAGTACATGTTTTAGCTCTACAAAATCTTCTTTCACGTCATTGCCGCTAAAAAGAGTATTACACTGGGTTAGCTGTAGCTCGGTTAACTTAAACTCATTATTAGGCGTAGCTAATTCAATGCCACTTTTATAATAATGCTGATAATAATAAACGAGCATGGCCTTTGCTTGCTCGGGTAGAGCGTTTGATACACTTACAGCACCAAACAAGTATCTGTACTGTGGATAGTTTTTGATAAAAGCGCCAATGCCATACCATAAATAATCGAGGCTTTTACGTCCCCAATATTTAGGCTGCACAAAGCTGCGACCAAGCTCAATTCCTTGTTGTAGGTAAGGGGCCATATCGTCGGTGTAAGAAAATAAGCTATCAGTATATAAACCTTTGCGGCCGTGCTTTTGTATTATCTCTTGTGCGCAGGCTAATCGATAAGCACCTACCAGTTCTAGTTGCATGGGGTCCCACAGTACAAGGTGCTGGTAATCCATATCGTATTTATCTATATCACGACGTTTACCGCTACCTTCACCTACCGCTCTAAACGCGATTTCTCTCAGGCGCCCTAACTCTCTAAAAATAGGTGAGCTACCTACATACTGGTATAGATGAATATGCATACCGTCTTGTGTTTTACCAAGTAGCTGGCATTGCTCAATTGCTTTTTTTAGCTCCTTGCGGCACTCGGGAATAGCGATGGGTGTTTGTGTTTTTAGCGGTAGGGCTTTTTTTGTTGTAAGCCTATAAAGTTGTTTACGAATAAGGTTTACAACTTCTTTATCTTTAAGGTTTTCTATTAAGTAAGATTCAGGAGGGATAGAGGCACCAATCTCAAACTCTAAAGATTTTTGGCGTTGCTTAAACATTTCTGTTACTAAGAGCAAACTTGCCAACGGCTTATAAATCATTGATGTGCCATAAAAAAGTGGACTATTTTTGGCTTTAATATAAATAGGTAAGATAGGGCAGTTAGCTTTTTTTGCCATACGTAAAAAACCACTATTCCATTTGCAGTCTTTAATACCTGTTGGCCCTAATCGCGATACTTCTCCTGCCGGAAATATAAGTAATGCACCTTCGTCTTTTAAATGGTTTTGTATATTACTAAGCTCTTGTTTATTGCTCATGCCTGATAAGTTATCTACGGGGAGTAAAAGTGAGTGCATTGGGGTAACCGACATCAACATGCGGTTTGCCACTACTTTTAAATCTTGTCTTACAGTTGAAAGTACTTTAATAAGTGCTAGAGCATCTAATGAACCAATAGGGTGATTTGCAACGATAACAAGTTTACCCTCGTTAGGAATGTGCTCTATCTGCTTAGGTTTATAGCGGGTATCAAAATTGAGTTCATCAAGCACTTGTTCAACAAATTCTAACCCTTGTAGGTGAGGGTAGGCATCACCAAAAGCAACAAACTCCTGTTCATGCAATAAGTAGCCTAGACCTTTTTTTACTAAACCTTTTACTTTAGGAGAGTTCTCTAGTTGTGGTAAGTTTGCAGCAATTACTTTATCAACACTTATCATATTAACCTCATATTCCGTTTGGCCAATTCGCCATACATGTAAGATTAAAAAAAGGGTGTGACAGTTACTTTGCAGTAGTGTGACTTTTTAAAGTGCAAACTTATAAACAGTGTATTGTTAGGAGAATTTATGTCTGTATTAGTTGCTATTACTGGGCGTGACAACACAAAACTAATGACGAAGTTACAAGAGCGGTTACCAAATACGCTGATAGAGCAATGGCCTGATTGCAAAAACGCACATGATGTGGATTTTGTACTTGCGTGGAAAGCGCCAGAATCTATGTGGCCACAGCTACCTAACTTAAAGGCTGTGTCGTCATTTGGTGCTGGCGTAGACAGTATCGATTTAACCTTACTCGACGAAAGTGTTGAAGTAGTCCGCATTGTTGACAATCAGCTAGCTGAAGATATGGCGGAATATGTACTGACACATGTGTTAGCTCAAAAGTTACGTTTAAAAGAGTATTACATTAAACAAACACAGCAAACATGGAAGCCAAAGCGGGCACATAGTAATAAACATGTCGGCATACTTGGGTTTGGTGAATTAGGTAAAGCATGCGCGCAAAAGCTTATAAATAATGGCTTTAAGGTAAGTGCTTGGGCGCAAAGTAATAAAAGCGCAACTAATGTCGAAATTTTTTATGGCGAGGAAGGCCTTAATTGTATGCTTCCTGAGGTTGACTACCTTGTATGTTTATTACCCCTTACGCAAGCAACGACAGGCATTATTAATCACTCAATGCTCGCTAAGCTACCTTCACATGCTGTTGTTATTAATGTGGCACGTGGTGCTCATGTTGTTGAACAAGACTTACTAAGTGCATTAAATAACGATAGCTTACGCGCAGCTACACTCGACGTATTTGATCAAGAACCTTTAGCGTCGAATCACCCTTACTGGGGGAGCCCCAAAATAACGCTTACACCACATTGCGCGGCGATTTCTGATTTAAATAGTGTTATAGACCAAATAGCCGATAATATTGAACGTTTGAATAAGGGCTTAGCACTCAATAATTCAGTAGATAGAACTAAAGGTTATTAGCTGATAGCTAATTAGTTTAAAAAACAGCTTGTTAACATTTGTAATTTTCATTAGTGTAAAAGGTATTCTCACTAATAAAAATATAAAGAGGGTGTTATGAAATCGAGTCAAAGTGGCGTTAAATTAAGCCTAGTTATTGTTTCAATTATTATACTAGGTGTTTCAGCTTGGTTTAATCAGGCTAACGCTGAAGATAGTCCATCTAAAATACAAACCCAAAGTGAGTTAACAGTAGCGGACTAACTTTACTTACTATGTATTCCTCAGTTTTCGTGCTTCTTCGCATCATTTTTTTTTGCAGCCCACTAACACTACTTTCACAGTAGTGTTGGCGTGTCGTTTGAAGTTCTAATTTTCACCTTGGTTCAAAGTGCTTTTTAATATTTTTGAATTCTTAATAAAAAAGCCCAGCAATGCTGGGCTATTAAATATTCTAGGGAAAAGTTGTTAACTTTGGGTTACATTAAACTGCCCAAATGTATAAACTTTAAACAAGTAAAAAGTATTGATCAACACTAAACTCATATTTGAAATAACACTCGACGACATAAGATCTAAGCTAAATGATAAGAATAATAAACCACACGCACTAATGGCGGCAACGCGCAGCAGTGTTATCTGGTTAATAAAGAATGCACCTAAACCTAGTGCAAGTAGTGTAGTATTTAAAAGCCAATCTAGCTCGTTTAGCATGGTCGTTTCAATAGTTCAGTTGTTGAAAAAAGGAGCGCCATTATGTTGATCTTTTGCGCACCTTTCAACCAAGTAATTTTAAATTTTCAGATTAGTTTTTTTAATGCTAAAAGTAGCTACCGATTGCTGAAAATAAACCATTATCAGCAATTACTTGATACTTTTGGCAGCTCTGCGGTTTCTGCAAGTCACTGCATAAATAAAGGGACTCACGGCTAGAATCATAGGTGGGGTGCAGGTTTGAATCAATTAAAGTAGCCCCCTTGCCAAAGAATCCGGGCCAGTAAACACTCTCACTTACCATCCCTAATTTTTTATAGGTGAGTAAGGTAGGTTTTGGAAAAGCTAAAATTATTACAGCAACGACAGCGAGTGATATAAACAGTCCTTTTTTTTGCGTTGTTTTTTGGCTTGTATCATTCTTTGCACTGGAATTTAACTCTGCCGGTGAAGGGCGCTGAGTAGAACGCTGTGGTTTTCTTTTTTGCGCTGTTTTTTTTCTAGCCGGTGCTTTACCTAGCAACGATTGTTTATTTGAGGTTTTAGACATAAAGCAAATCTGGCCTTTTTTCCGTAGGTCTCTATAATTAAATGAGTAAATTTATATACTAAGCTAATTATTATGATAACTTAAAGTTAGCTTATAGCCTACGAGGAATAAAGATGAATACGCAGCTATCAATTTTAATTGTAGATGACGTTAGCACAGTGCGTAGTTTTTTGAGCCAAACGCTCATGCACTTAGGGATAGATAACGTAAAGGAAGCATCTACTGCCTCACAATGTATTAGTGAGTGCCAAGCTGCAAATTATAATATCATTTTTTTAGACATTGAATTGCCAGACGGTGATGGTAAAGATTTGATTGCACAAATCAATGAATTAAGCCCAGAGACAAATGTGGTTATGGTATCTGCACATTCAGGTATTGAGAATGTTAAGGATGCAATTGATAAAGGCGCTAAAGGGTTTGTAGTAAAGCCATTTACACCTAAAAAAATAGCGGCGATGCTTAAGAAGTTTTATCCAGATTTAGAAAATGTCTAATAAAGTAAGTACATTTAAAATTTAAACAAAAAAAAACCGGCAAAAGCCGGTTTTTTATATTCTATCAAAAACAAATTATAGAGCTTTAATCTTAGCTGCTATACGGCTCTTATGACGAGCTGCTTTGTTTTTGTGAATTAGACCCTTAGTTGCGTAACGGTCTAGGATAGGTGTAGCAACAGAAAAAGCTTGCTGTGCAGCTTCTTTATCGCCCGCTTCAATAGCAACAATTACTTTTTTGAAGTAAGTGCGCATCATTGAACGACGGCTTGCGTTGTGCTGACGGTTTTTTTCGCTTGTGATAGCGCGTTTTTTTGCAGACTTGATGTTAGCCAAGGTTTGCTCCTAACAATCTTAAAATAAAGCTTAAATTAAAGGCCGTGGAATATGCCTGTTTCTATCATGGATGTCAATTTAAATTTAACAATCCAAGAAAAACTGCACCATATAACGAGCATCAATTTGCCGCTTTAGCAGTTAATACCGACATTGTAACAAAGCACAGACCCCCAGCCTAGTGCTTTAAAGCGATTTATAAAAAAGACTGTGGCATAATCGCCTATCTTGAGGATTTTTGAGTAGGTTTAAGGTGTCAAAAGGTTTATTTCGCTCCGGTATGATTGTTAGTTGTATGACTATGATATCGCGTATTTTAGGGCTCGTTCGAGATGCGGTCGTTGCCAATTTATTAGGCGCAAGTGCGGCGGCTGATGTTTTTTTATTTGCTAACCGTATTCCTAATTTTTTACGTCGTTTATTTGCAGAAGGCGCCTTTGCACAAGCATTTGTACCCGTGCTGAGTGAAATTAAAGAGCAGCAAGGCGACGACAAGGTCAGGCTTTTTGTTGCACAAGCAGCAGGCACATTAGGAACCATTTTACTAATTGTCACTATTATAGGTGTTGTTGCTTCACCCGTTATTGCAGCATTGTTTGGCACTGGTTGGTTTATAGATTGGTGGCAGGGCGGACCTAATGCCGAAAAATTTGAGCTTGCAAGCTCATTACTTAAGTTTACATTCCCATATTTGTTTTTTGTAAGCTTAGTTGCGCTTAGTGGTGCGGTAATGAACGTGTATAACCGTTTTGCTGTTGCTGCATTTACACCAGTTCTACTCAATGTTTCTATCATCACATGTGCAATTTTTTTACATGATAAATTTAGTGTCGGGGCTTATTCTCTCGCAATTGGCGTATTTATTGGTGGCGTTGTACAGCTATTGTTTCAACTTCCATTTTTATACCGTGCAAAAATGTTGGCGCGTCCGCGCTGGGCATGGCAAGACGAAAACGTAAAAAAAGTACGTAAACTTATGCTCCCTGCTTTGTTTGGCGTATCTATTAGCCAAATTAATTTGTTGCTTGATACCATGATTGCTTCATTACTGATGACAGGCTCGATAGCATGGCTTTATTATTCAGACCGTTTAATTGAATTTCCGCTGGGCTTATTTGGTATTGGTATTGCGACAGTTATTTTACCGGCGCTCTCTAAGTTACATAGCAGTAAAAAAAGCAGTGATTTTCAACATACCCTCGACTGGGGAGTGCGTTTTGTTATATTTTTAGGCCTACCAGCAATGATAGGTCTAATGATCATCAGCCCGCTTATTATCACCGTATTGTTCGACCACGGTGCGTTTAAAGAAGACAGTGTTGATCATGTTAAAGCAGTAAGTTTAGGCGTAGTCGCGTATTCAGTAGGGCTTGTAAGCTTTATGCTGATTAAAGTACTTGCTCCTGGCTTTTATGCTCGTCAAGACACAAAAACGCCGGTGCGTATTGGTATTATCACCTTAGTACTGAATATGGTATTTAATATTATGTTGGCTCCTTTCATTGGTTATTTAGGTTTAGCACTCGCTACTTCGCTATCGGCTAGTTGTAATGCGTTTTTGCTGTATAGGCAGCTTAAAAAAGAAAATGTGTATCAGTTTTCATCAATGAGTATGCGCTTTACACTAAAATGTGTTGTTGCAAGTATTGTTATGGGAGCTGTTACATGGTTTGTGAGCAGTTACTATTACTGGGCTACATGGGCTTTTACACAGCAGGTAATATTATTAATGGTATTAGTGGCTTTGGCAGGTATTAGCTACTTTGCAATGCTATTTTTGATGGGCGTTAGACTAAATACGATAAAAAGTGTAGCAATTACTGAATCAAACTAAAAAAAAGATTATAATCGGCAGCTCTGCGGCTTTAATAAATTTTTAGCCGTAATTAATAACTCGCTAAACAAGGCATTAGGTGGCATGGAGTTAATTAGAGGTATACACAATATTCGCCCACACCACTTTGGTTGTGTGTTAACTATTGGTAATTTTGACGGCGTTCATTTAGGCCACGCAGAAGTATTAAAAGGTTTACTTAGCGATGCTAAAGCGCATAGTTTGCCTAGCACTGTAATGCTGTTTGAACCCCAGCCACAAGAGTTTTTTGCTAAAAACAATGCCCCTGCACGGTTAACGCGCTTACGAGATAAGTTACGTTTATTGAGTGATTTAGGTATTGAGCGAGTTATTTGCATTAGCTTTAATCAGCAATTTGCAAACATGCATGCTGAGCAATTCGTTAATGAGATTTTGATTAAAAAGTTAGGTGTTAAAGCACTTACTGTTGGTGATGATTTTAAGTTTGGAAAGCAACGCCAAGGTAACTTTCACTTACTTGCTAGCATGGGTAAGCAAGCGGGCATGGATGTAAAAAGCACCGCGAGCTTTCGTCAATTAAATGCTAGAGTAAGCAGCACTTTAATACGAGATGCTTTAGCATCCGGTGACTTAGCGAGTGCTAAAATAATGCTTGGTCACGATTATGCTATTTCTGGGCGTGTTATACATGGTTGGAAAAGAGGACGTGAACTCGGTTTTAGAACGGCAAATATAGCCCTAAAACGCCAAGTGTGTCCTGTCAACGGAGTGTTTGCAGTGCAAGCAACGATTGCAGGAAAACAGATTTTTGGAGTTGCAAATGTAGGCAATAAGCCGACATTTAATGGAACTCGTGCATTATTAGAAGTTCACCTTTTTGATTTTGCACAGGATATTTACGGACAATTTATGCATGTGGAGTTAATAGAAAAACTTCGCGATGAGAAAAAATTCGAGACATTAACACAATTAACGGCGCAAATAGCAACTGATGTTGCTGCCGCTAAGCAGTGTTTTGGTTTAAATCAGGTAGCCGATAGAGACGGAATGTAGGATAAATGAGCGACTATAAACATACTTTGAACTTACCGGAAACACCGTTTCCAATGCGTGGCAATTTGGCACAACGTGAACCAAAAATGCTTAAAGCATGGTATGAAGACGACCTGTACGGTCAAATTCGCAGCGCTAAGAAAGGTAAAAAGACCTTTATTTTGCATGACGGCCCTCCGTATGCAAATGGCGATATCCATTTAGGCCACTCAGTTAATAAAATATTAAAAGACATTATTGTTAAGTCTAAAACATTATCTGACTTTGATTCACCATTAGTACCAGGTTGGGATTGTCATGGTTTACCAATCGAGTTAATGGTTGAGAAAAAAGTAGGCAAGCCGGGCGTAAAAGTAACCGCAAGCGAGTTTCGTGAAAAATGCCGTGCATACGCTAAAAAACAAGTTGAAGGTCAAAAAGTTGATTTTAAACGTTTAGGCGTATTTGCAGATTGGGATAAGCCTTACTTAACAATGAACTTTGACTTTGAAGCGAATGCAATTCGTGTACTTGGTCGTATTATTGAAAAAGGTCATTTGCACAAAGGTGCTAAGCCTGTGCATTGGTGTACAGATTGTGGTTCTGCATTAGCAGAAGCTGAAGTTGAATACCAAGACAAGCAATCACCAGCGATTGATGTACGTTTTACATTTGTTGATCAAGATGCTGTTGTAAGTGCATTTGATTTGGCTGATGGTCACAAGGGTGAAGGCAGTGTTGGTACTGTTATTTGGACAACAACACCGTGGACGCTTCCAGCAAACCGCGCAGTAGCTGTGCATGCCGATTTAGAATATGCATTGGTGCAGGTTGAAGATGAAGGCGTACAACAACGTCTAATTTTAGGCTCTGAGCTTGTTAAAGATGCAATGGACCGCTTTGGTTTTAATCACTTTCATGTATTAGGTTATGTAAAAGGTGCTGCACTTGAAAACTTAACTGTAGCCCATCCTTTTTATGATTTTGATGTACCCGTGATTGTTGCAGAACACGTAACGACTGACTCAGGTACCGGTGTTGTACATACAGCACCAGGACATGGTCAAGAAGATTTCGTGGCTGGTTTAAATTACAACCTTGAAGTAGCTAACCCTGTTGGCGCTAATGGTGTTTATTTACCAGATACTGAACTTTTTGCAGGTCAGCATGTATTTAAAGCAAATGCGAGCGTAATTGAAGTATTAAAAGAGCACGGTGCATTAATGCATCATCATGCTATAACTCATAGTTACCCACATTGTTGGCGCCATAAAACACCCATTATTTTCCGTGCTACACCACAATGGTTTGTAAGTATGGATCAGGCTAACTTGCGTCAAGATTCTTTAAAAGAAATTAAAAACACGCAGTGGTTGCCAGAGTGGGGCGAAAGCCGTATTTCAAACATGGTTGAAAGCCGCCCAGATTGGTGTATATCTCGCCAACGTACTTGGGGTGTGCCAATTGCATTGTTTGCTGATAAAGATACCGGTGCACTTCATCCAAATACTCAAGAGCTAATTGAGCAAGCGGCACAGCTAGTTGAAAAATCAGGTATTCAGGCATGGTATGATTTAGAACCAGCTACATTACTTGGTGAAGAAGATGCCAAGCAATACACGAAAGTGCAAGATACGCTAGATGTATGGTTTGACTCAGGTGTTTCACACGCATGTGTTGTAGACGCACGTGAAGACTTGGTTGGTCCAGCTGATTTATACCTTGAAGGTTCTGATCAACACCGTGGTTGGTTTATGTCATCAATGATGACATCAGTGGCTATTAATGGTCATGCACCATACCGCCAAGTATTGACCCATGGTTTTACCGTTGATGAAAACGGCCGCAAAATGTCTAAGTCGCTAGGCAATGTTATTTCACCACAAAATGTGATGAATAAACTAGGCGCCGACATTCTTCGTTTATGGGTTGCTTCTACCGATTACACGGCAGAAATGACTGTGTCGGATGAAATATTTAAACGCTCTGCCGATCGCTACCGCCGTATTCGTAACACGAGCCGTTACTTACTAGCTAACCTAAATGGTTTTGATCCAAAAACAGATCAAGTGGCTATTGATGACATGGTTGAGCTTGATAAGTGGATTGTTGGTCGTGCTGCTCAGTTGCAAGACGAAATTTTAGCCGCATACGATAGCTACCAAATGCTATTAGTAACGCAAAAGCTAATGAACTTCTGTACAGGTGAGCTTGGTTCGTTCTATTTAGACGTAATTAAAGATCGTCAGTACACAGCTAAGAGTGACAGCCATGCACGTCGTTCTTGTCAAACAGCGCTTTATCATATTGCAGAAGCAATGACGCGTTGGATGGCACCTATTATGAGCTTTACCGCACAAGAAATTTGGGAAGCTTTACCGGGTGAGCGTAGTGACTACGTATTTACATCTGTTTGGTACGATGGTTTACAAGCGCCAACAAATAGCCAATTTAGTAACGATGACTGGTTAGAGATTTTAACAGTACGCGACGAAGTAAACCGCTTATTAGAAGCTGCACGTAAAGAAGAAGTCATTGGTGCAACGCTTCAAGCAACGGTTAATTTATTTACGGGTAAAGAGCTTGCCGCTAAATTAAATGCGCTTGGTGATGAACTGCGTTTTGTATTATTAACATCTGCCGTAAATGTTTCTGAAGTTGATAGTCAGCCAGCTGATACACAAGCTACCGAAACTGAAGGTTTGTTCATTAGTGTTGCTGCAACAGATGCTGCTAAATGTGAGCGTTGTTGGCATTACAGTGAAGATGTAGGTGTTAATCCTGCTCATCCTGAAATTTGTGGTCGTTGTGTAAGTAATGTTGACGGCGAAGGCGAAAAGCGTCAATTCGCTTAGGAGTTATTCTTAGTGAGCAAACTAGCCCAAAAAAGTGGTTTAGTGTGGCTTTGGTTGAGTCTATTACTATTAGTAATAGACTTTGCCAGTAAAACACTTGTTGTAGGGACTATGGCTTATCAAGAGTCGATAAACTTACTCCCTGTTTTTAGTATTACTTATGTGCATAACTATGGTGCTGCTTATAGCTTTTTAAGTGAAGCGGGTGGTTGGCAGCGTTGGTTTTTAAGTGCGATTGCCATTGCTATTAGTGCTTTACTTGTGTGGTGGCTAAAACGCTTACCTGCAACAAACAAAGTACTATGCGGTGCTTATGCACTGGTACTTGCAGGCGCTATTGGTAATTTATACGATCGTATTGCGTATGGTTATGTAATCGACTTTATTCACGTATTTTATAAAGACTCACATTTTCCGGTATTCAATATTGCTGATTGCGCTATTTGTATTGGCGCAGCGTTATTGTTATTTGACGCCTTTACCGGCGAGAGTCCGAAGGAGCATAAAGCATGAGCCAAGCTGTAATTGGTGAAAACTCGCAAGTTATTTTCCATTTTTCTATTAAATTAGAAGATGGCTCTGCCGCTGATTCTACCAAGGTGCACAACAAACCTGCTAAATTAACAATGGGCGATGGCAGCTTAACGGCAAACTTCGAAAAGTGTTTATTAGGTTTAACTGCAGGCGAAAGTAAAACGTTTGAATTAGAACCTGAAGATGCTTTTGGTCAGCCAAATCCAGATAATATTTACTACGTTGACCGCAGTAAATTTGGCCCAGAAACACCAGCCAAAGTAGGTGCAATTATTGCGTTTACTCAACCTGATGGCACTGAGCTTCCAGGTTTAGTTCGCGAAGTGCAAGGTGAGTCGGTAACGATTGATTTTAATCACCCTTTATCTGGCCAACGTTTAACGTTTGAAGTTGATATTATTGAGGTGGAAGGCTAATGGAAATATTACTAGCTAATCCTCGCGGCTTTTGCGCTGGTGTTGACCGTGCTATTAGTATTGTTGAGCGCGCTCTAGATATTTTTGAAAAGCCAATTTATGTGCGCCATGAAGTAGTACATAACCGCTATGTGGTTGATGGACTAAAAAGTCGTGGTGCGGTATTTGTTGAAGATCTTGATCAAGTACCTGACGACAGCATTGTTATTTTTAGCGCACATGGCGTATCGCAAGCTGTTCGTTCTGAGGCTAAACGCCGTGATTTAAAAGTATTTGATGCAACGTGTCCGCTTGTAACTAAAGTACATATGGAAGTTACACGTGCGAGTCGTAAAGGTATTGAGTGTATTTTAATTGGACACCATGGCCACCCTGAAGTAGAGGGGACAATGGGACAATATGATAACTCAGCCGGTGGCATTTATCTTGTTGAAACCGTTGATGATGTTGTTGCACTTAATGTAAAAAATGCTGAAAATCTTTTTTATTGCAGCCAAACAACACTCTCAGTTGATGACACCGCAGATGTTATTGATGCACTACGCAATAAGTTTCCATCAATTGATGGACCGCGTAAAGATGACATTTGTTATGCAACGCAAAATCGTCAAGACGCTGTTCGTGACTTAGCTGATAAAGTTGATGTGCTATTAGTTGTAGGGGCTAAAAACAGCTCTAACTCTAATCGCTTACGTGAACTTGCAGATAAAATGGGCACAGTTGCTTATTTAATTGATGATGCAACTGATGTACAAGAACAATGGGTTTTGGGTTCTAAAGCTGTAGGCGTAACTGCGGGTGCATCTGCGCCAGAAGTACTCGTACAACAAGTTATAAGCCGATTAAAAGAACTTGGTGGTACGCAAGTTGTTGAAAACCCGGGCGAGATAGAGAATATCGTTTTTGCTGTTCCTGTAGAGCTACGTTAATTTAAATATATTAAACATTTAGATTAAAGGAGAGTCGTTATGAGCAAGTCACTTCAAAATGATGGTTTGCTTTTTTCGGCTCTTTTTAATGAGCGAGGCGTACTAGCTTCGCTTATTGTTTCTCAAGTTATTGCTATTGTTTTAGCTTTTGCACCTAATGTAGAAGGAGATATTTGGCTTCGGCTTGGGATCATTAGCTTGTTTATGCATTTAATTGTTTTATTCGGTACCTCTTCTTTATATTTTTGTAGAGCTTTTTTACAAAAACGTACTCAAACTTTTCAGTTAAGTATACTTTTTGCCTCTTTTTTATTATCTACCTGTCTTTTTAGTATTTTATTTTCTCATTTTGCTTTTGATATAGATGATACAAATAGCCTAATTTATTTCACACTTCGCAATTGTATTATAGTGGCTTTACTGGCTGCTTTATTCGTTCAGTTTTTATTAATTCATTTTGAAAAAGAGCAACAAACTCAAGCACTCTCTCGTGCAGAACTTGATGCCTTACAAGCTAGAATACGTCCTCATTTTTTATATAACAGTTTAAACACTGCTGCAGAGCTTACCCATCATGATGCAGATGCGGCAGAGCAAGCCATTTTAGCTTTAGCCGCCTTATCGCAGGCTGCAATGCACTCGGGAAAAAATGTATCTCTTGAAGATGAAATAACGCTGAGCAAGCAATATATCGCACTTGAAACATGGCGGTTTGGTAATCGCTTAAGAGTTGATTGGCAAATACCCAATACACTGCCGGCATTGAGTATTCCTTGCTTAACCCTGCAGCCATTAATTGAAAATGCAGTATGCCATGGTGTTGAAACAAGTGAGCATGGTGCTGAAATAAAAGTAGAGCTACATATCACTACCGGCTATATAACCATGATTGTTTCTAACCCTATAACAATTTCTAACGCTCAAACTAGGCCTAATAACGGAATGGCGCTTGAAAACATTCGCCAGCGATTAAATATTTATTATAAAAATAAAGCGCAGCTAACAATTACTAATAAAAATGATGTGTTTAGGGTCAAGGTCGTTATCCCTAAGCTAATTGAGGGCAGTGTATGAATGTACTCATTGTTGATGATGAACCTCTTGCGAGATCTCGCTTAATCCGTTTGTTAGCACACGATAAAAGTATAGTTGTACAAGGTGAGGCAAGTAATGGTAATGAAGCCCTAGTACTTGCTAAAAATCAAACGCCAGATTTGATTTTTTTAGATGTTGATATGCCCGGTATGAATGGTTTACAAGTTGCGAATGAGCTCAATAGTTTAACTCTACCGCCCGCTATTGTTTTTATAACTGCCCACCCTGAGCATGCTTTTGATGCACTACAATTAAGCGCTGCAGGTTATTTAGTTAAACCTATTTCAGAGCAATCATTGCAAAAGGTGCTTAAGCAAGTTGGGCGTTTAAATAAAGTACATATTCAAAAACAAAAAAATGTAAAAGTGTCTTATCAATTAGCGGGCACCCTTCGTAGTGTTGATATAAATGATGTTTTGTACTTTAGTGCAGAAGAAAAATATACCAAAATGATATTCTCCGGTGGAGAAGCTTTGCTTGAACAAAGTCTAAAGCAATTAGAGCTGCAATATCCCACATATGTTTTGCGAATTCATCGCAATACAGTAGTTAATAAACAAAAAGTAATTGCTTTGCATTCAAAAGGGAGTGGGCATCATGTGATTGAACTGCAAGGGTGCAGCGAGTTATTACCTGTGAGCCGCCGCGAGCTTAAATTAGTTAAAAATACGCTTTAGACTTATTTTGCAATTAAGTTGCCTCTGACTTAAATGCATTTACGCTTAATTACTACTGTTTTGTTGAATGAGTCGATTTAATTAACCGTTTATCAACAAATATAACCGCTTGTCTTAGTCCTCATTGATTCCTAAAATAAATAGCATAAACTTATAATCAGATAATTTTTATTTGGTTTTACTATGCAGTCATCTCAAACAAAAGTGCAAAGAGGCTTCACTCTAATTGAAGTGTTAATTGCATTTATTATTCTTAGTTTTGGCCTGTTAGGCGCAGTTGCCTTGCAAGCAAAAGCAAAGCAAGCAAGCTTTGATTCTATGCAGCGAGCTGCTGCAGTTGCACTTGGTAATGATATTGTGCAGCGTATTCGTGCCAACGATACTCCTCAAATAGCGGGACTATATACACAGACATTTGATAGTGAAACTGCTACTACAACCTCGCAGGCGTGCTTTACAAACACTTGTAGCGCAGCGCAAGTTGCAGCCCTAGATCTTGAGCAGTGGAAAAGAGCTATAAGAGCTCGAGAAAATACGGGAACTTTAGATGGTGCTACCGTATGTATTGCACCTACCGCAGTTGCTGGTTCGGGTGGTAAAGCATTTAATTTAGAAGTAATTGTTTCGTGGCAAGGTCGACAAGAGTTTAATGCAAATGATGCTACTGGCGCTATAAAGTGTGGAACGGCTGACAAAAAGCGCCGCTTAGTTGTTTTAACTAGTTATATTTACCTTAGGAGCTAACATGAAGCAAAAAGGTTTTACACTTGTAGAAATGATGATTTCATTATTTATTGGTGGATTAATACTAGGTGGCGTTATGTTTACCTATATAGGAATGAAAGTAACCACTAAAGATACGATGACTATTGGTGAGCTTCAAGAATCAGGGCGCCTTGCAATTAACATTATGCAACGTGATATTGAACAAATTGGCTTTTGGGGAACTTATTATGACGATTCGTTCACCGCAATAAACACAGATACACTAGCAAACCCTGGAACAGACTGTTTTGAAGGATTAAATAATGGGAGTTTCCCTGATTTTGCTACAGCTAGTAATTTTAGAACTATTTACGCAAAGGTTGCTGGCGAATCAAAAGAGCTTAACTGTCTAAATAATCCGATTAAAAGCACTGATATTATTCAATTAAAATTTTTACAAGGCAAGAGTTTAACAGTTAGTGCAGTAACTAATGAGACTCAGGCCGATGAAAATTACTTTGTAGCTGAGCAAGAGAAAGCTCAATTTCTCCGTGGAACGGTTAACGCTGCAACTCTTAATGTTAATGCAACTGTTTGGCCTTATAGCCATCATGTTTATTATCTATCAGAACAAACTTATAAAGTTAATAATAAGAATTTAACTGTACCTGCATTAATGAGAAAGCGCCTGGTTGCTGGAAATATCAACACAGAAACTATTATGGAAGGTGTTGAGAATATGCGGTTTGTTTTTGGTCTTGATACTAACAGTGACAATCGTGTAGATACCTACCGAAGTATTCAAGATATGAAGCATACAGATTGGGAAAATCGTAAAGGTATTTTAACTGTTCAGGTATTTTTATTAATACGCGCATTGCAGCCAGATCCAGGAGTTAAAATTAAAAACCAAACTTATACATTAGGTGAAGATGAAGATAAGCGTGTATTAACATTTACCGATAATTTCAGACGTACTGTATTTACTACTACTATTCGATTAAATAATGTTGGATCAAATTTATGGCGTATTTAAAACAATCACAAAAAAAACAGCAAGGTGTAGTTCTAATTACAGCTTTAATAATGGTTATTGCAGTGACCGGTATTGCTGTAACACTTATGAGCAGTAGTAGTATTGATATTAAAATTACCAATGCAGCACAAGAGCGCGAAGTAGCCGAAAATGAACTCATTGGTGAAGTGCAGCGCATGATCTCTGATGAGGCAAATCAAGGCGCTAATAATCAGTTCTTCCTGACTCCAGATGAAGTAACTGCAATCGCGGATGGTGATGACAAAGGTATGGTGATTGCAAATCATGCAGATATGCAAAGCAAAATGACTAACCTGAACAAGGGGGCGCTAGATTTAGAATGTCCTCGACGTTTTAATTTTACAGCAGGTATATCGTGCAATATGTTGCAGGTCGCCACCACAATAGAATATGGATCTAAAAGTAAGCATGAACTAACTATTGTTACAGGTATAGCACAAGAAATGGCCAGCGTAAGCAAGGGGATTTAAGATGAAATTTAAATTAAACAAAGTGTTAGCCTCTTTGCTTGGCTTAACAATAAGTATGTCGGTATTCGCTGAGGATATTGAGCTTTATGTAAATCATGATGTAGAGACAGACGAAAATCCAAGAGTGTTAATGATATTTGATACATCAGGGAGTATGGCTTGGGATGTTGTAGATGGTGGCCAGTGTTATCGCCGTTATCAAAATGGACAGTTTTATACATCTGATTGTTTTAAAAGCCAGACTTATTTCAATTATACACAACAGTGCTATAAATCTGTAAATGGATATGCTCAAGCTGTTTGTGAGGATAGTCGCTTATTGGTGGCAAAAAATGCAGTTAGCCAACTTATTACCGATAATGATGATATTGACTTTGGTTTAATGAGATTTAAAGAAAGCTCAGGTGGTTATGTATTAGCAAGGCTTGGTGCTAACAAAAACACTCTACTCAATGAAGTTGACGATTTACCTGCAAGTGGCGCAACGCCTTTAACTGAAACATTATGGGAGGCATATAGATATATTACTGGTCAAAATCTTGACTTTGGATACGGGGTTAATAACAGAGATAAAGCTGCTGATGCGAGTGGCACTTATAAGTCACCATTTAAAAAAGAAGCAGGAGACCCTCTCAGGTGCGATAACTCAATTAATATTATTTTGATGACAGATGGTGATCCTACTAACGATAGTGGACGAAATAATTATATACAAACGGTCCATAATAACTTATTTAGTGATTCAGCTCCTTTTGTAACTGGTGATTATTCTGATAGTTATTTAGTTGCTTTAGCAAAAATAATACACGGAACAAATAATACAAAAGTAGATTTATACTCCGATACAAGTGATGTATTAGATACTGGCAGAGTGTTCACCATTGGCTTTGGTACAGGAATGAGTGATGGCGGCATTGACTTGCTAGAGAAAGCTGCATCAGTTGGTGGTGGGCAGTACTTAGAAGCGCGAACTTCAGAAGCTTTATCAGAGGCATTAAAAAATACGATTTCGAGAATTAGAGAAGTAAACGATAGCTTTTCTTCGCCGTCAGTAGCTAGTAATAACGTAGATCAAACTCGTAGTCGTGATGCTATTTATTTCGCGATGTTTTACCCTGAAACGGGTGCTCGTTGGCGCGGTAATCTAAAAAAGTTAAAAGTATCTGGAAGTCAAATTGTTGACTCTAAAGGGCTTTCGGCACTTGATGAAAGTGGCTTAATAGATGAAAGTGCAAGAACTTTTTGGTTACCAAGCGATGAGCTCGCAGATGGTAACTTAGTAGCACAAGGCGGTGTTAACCTTCATTTAACAACATTAGATTCAGATAGTCGTAATTTATACACTGATAATCAGGGTTCTATAGTAAATTTCAATACCTCAGTTGTGAGTGATATTCTCAATTTAGTCGATAACAATCCGCTAAGTTTATCGAGCAATGATATCAAGTGGGCTATGGGTATAGACGTTGATGATGAAGATGCTGATGGTTCTAGCGTTGATCAACGTAAAGACATTTTCGGTGATCCTCTGCATTCTAAACCTGTTGCAATCGATTATGGTAATGATGATATTCGAGTTTTAATAGGAACTAATGCTGGCTTTTTACATATGTTTAAGGATTCAGATGATAGCGTAAGTGAAAGTTGGGCATTTATACCGTCTGCTTTATACAACATTATTGAACCTCTACGTGAAAATCAAGCCGATACGAAAGTATATGGTATGGACGGTCCTATTAGTATTTACTTTGATAATAAAAACTTAAATAGTGATGGTTTAAATGACGGTATTATTGATGCGAGTGGCGACGATAAAGTGTGGGCTTTTGCAGGAATGCGTCGCGGTGGTAAAAATTACTATGGACTTGACATAACAAACCCGAATATACCGAAAAAATTATGGGACGCTCCAATCGAAGGTGGTAAAGGTGATTTTAAAGAGCTTGCGCAAACATGGTCAAAGCCACAAATAGCCTACATTAAAGCCTTTGGGGATAAACCCTTATTAGTTTTTGGTGCTGGTTATGACACTAATAAAGACGCCGCTATACGTAGTGAAGATAATATAGGGCGAGGTATCTATATTGTTGAAGCTGAAACCGGTAAAAGGGTGTGGGCATTAACACCCGATATTAATGGCTTTAAAGGTAAACACAGTATTGCGGCTAATATAACGACACTCGACTCAGATTATGATGGATATATAGACCGAATTTATGCGGCAGATACCGGAGGTGATATTTGGCGTATAGATATGCCTGGTAGTAATACTAGCGAGTTTAGCCACTTTAAATTAGCTGAGCTTGGTAGTAATAAAGCAACTGAGGACCGACGCTTTTTCTATAAACCACTCGTAGCACGTACAATTTATAGCAAAGTAAGCGAGTCAACAGTTAATGGCAGCACCGTTATAACACGCTTAGATACACCGTATGATGCCATAGTTATCGGCAGTGGTAATCGCTCAAAACCAACTGGTACCAATGAAAAAGATCAATTGTTTATGATCAGAGATGAAAATACGGTTAGTAAATCATATAAAACGAATGCTCCAGATACTATTGTACCTGCTGATTTGATGCAAATGAACTCAGATCCATTTGGTAATGCGTTAGATGACGTTGATGATTTTGTTGATTTGGAAGTCGATTTAGCTAAATTTAATGGCTGGAGATATGAGTTAGGAACGGGTGAAAAGTCGCTAGCTGCTGCTACAGTTGTTGGAGGTGTTGCTTATTTTACAAGTTTCACACCTGCATCAGATACATCGACTGAAAACCAATGTTCCCTAAGTGGTGGTGGTGGTTCTTTATACGCATTTCACCTACATTATGGTACGAAAGTCTATGACGACCTTAAATTTACAACCAGCTATGATGTACCAGATACACCTCAGTTATACTTTGGCGAAGGCCCTTCATGCGTAGATGGTAATGGAGATGGTAAGTGTGATGACAACCCAACAGTTGACGTAACACAAGAAAGTCAGTTTTATCTAATTGGGCCGGGTATCAAAGGTGAAAATGCTGAAAACCCAATGAAGCCTGTTGAGATAAAGGGCCCCGGCTTAACAATTGTTGATGGTAAAGTTGTGTTAGTTAATGACGATGCTGTAGGATTTGGCTTTAAAACCCAACAAACATATATCTATAAACGTGAAGAAAATGACGAAGTTAATAATTAAGGAAATTAAATGAAAAAACAACACGGGTTTACCTTAATTGAGCTGATGATAGCCGTTGCTATCGTCGGCATACTCGCTTCAATTGCGCTGCCTAACTATACTGAATATGTAAAGCGGGCTTCGCGCGCTGAAGCGGCTGCAGCATTGTTAGATGCTGCAAATAAGGAGGAGCAGTATTTTGTCGATAATAGGGAATATACAGAGACATTTACTGATTTAGGATTGCAAAGTAAAACCGAAAATGGCCATTTTGAACTATCTATAAGTGTAGTCGATAGCAATACCTTCACTATTACAGCTAAACCTATAGACGGTGCTGTAAAAGGCGATAATGATTGTAAAGAGCTTACAATTACTGACACAGGCCTCAAAGGTGCAAAAGGGTCTAAAGGAGACTCAGATGTTGACTATTGCTGGGGTCGATAGCCAAGATTACTTCTTCTGACACTTATCAGTTGATTTGATGCGAATTCTACCCGTTTGACTTACAGATAAAGCCAATCCTTCGAGATTGGCTTTATTGCTATTGGGGCAATATATAAAAGTTCCATTTTGAAAACCATTTAAAGAGCCATCTGGACGAAATGTAATGGCGTTGCGCGGATACTCTAAAGTATCAGCATCATGAACATCCTCGAAAGTGCTTAAGAGTAACTCATCATCATCTAGAGTCGTTGATTTATCTTTGTCGATAAAGAGTGACATTTGACCATCCCACTCGTCCTTTGTACATTGACTGCCTTTTAGTGCGCAAAGCGTGACGTAGGTACCATTTTCAATTGCGTAAAGGCGGCCATAATTTATATTTCGGTGTAGTAGACTCACATGGTTATCTAATCGGTTTTTAGCCAAGAAGTCTGGATAAAACCACATCGATAATTGACTGATTACACTGACAACAGCAATCGAAACCATTAATTCAAGAAGTGTCACTCCCTTGTTTTTTGATATAGATAATCTCATCCTTGAAGACCTGAGTTAATAAATGATTAACTCAGTCTAGTAAATGATACAAATATGACAAGATGAATTTGTATGTTTTTTAATCGCAAGTCTGAGCTGTATCACCAGTATAAAAAGAAGTACCAGATTGAGATACTGTTAAAGCTTTGTTATTTTCATTATCATTATTAGGGCAATAGATAAAGTCTCCAGGATTTGTTGTAATACGACCACTAGTATTAAAACGAAGACTTGTCTCGTCACCACTATAACTAAGGCTATCAGTTGCAGGAATATCCTCTATAACTCTCAGCAAGGCATCGTTAGCTACGTTATAACTTCCATTGTTATCAGCATCAACAAAAACAACAATGATTTTATTCGTGTCCCATTCTTGTTGACATTCAAATTCATCATTGGCTTGTTTAATAGCGCCTTCTTGTGCGGGACATAGAATTACTATTTCATCCGTACTTGCTGCTTGAGAGCGAGCATAAGTAATGCTTCTTTTTAATTCCAACAAAAAATTCTCCGCTCTATTTTCTTCTAGCATATCGCTGCTATTCCAGATAGCAATGGATGCAATGATCCCAACGATAGCAACGGTTACCATGAGTTCTAAAAGAGTGAATCCGTTTTGTTTGTTTTTCATATTAATCTCATTTACTGCTAGTCATTTAAGTATCGCTATTTTTATACAATAAATTATACCATGATCGGTTGTTTTATCACCGTAATTCAATCGCTTTGTTTGCTATGAGCATCATGATTGTCTAAAATCGAGACAACTGGAGCTTTCAAAAGTAATTAATATGAAAAAAATAGAAGCAATTATCAAACCTTTTAAGTTAGATGATGTGCGTGAAGCACTGTCTGACGTGGGTATTACAGGTATGACGGTAAGCGAAGTTAAAGGCTTTGGACGTCAAAAAGGTCATACTGAGCTATACCGTGGCGCAGAATATATGGTGGATTTTTTACCTAAGGTTAAACTTGATATTGTATTGACTGATGAAAATGTAGATCGTGCAATTGAAGTTATTGTAAAAACGGCGCAAACAGGAAAAATCGGTGATGGTAAAATATTTGTCACTGATGTTGAGCGTGTAATACGTATTCGTACTGCTGAGGAAGATGAAGAAGCGATTTAAGCTTGTTTTTCTATGTAGTAAAAAGGCGCTTAGTAAGCTGTCTCTTGATCACAAGTCTGACTCAAGAGATTTTGCTAAATCGTAGCCTTCCAGGATGGCTTGTAACTTAAGCCATCCTTGCCATAACACTTTCACAGATGCACGCCCTGTGCGCTTGGTATCTTTCCAGCCTCCTAACTTTGCCAGTTCCTGATACGCCCATGACATATTTGGAGCAGTTTCAGGCAATGGTGTTTTTATTCTCTTTAACCACAATAACTTCCATGCTTTGGGAGATAACAGTTGTTCACAACTTGGAGAATCAGGCTGCTCATTGGTGAACTTTAGTTGCAATATTCGCGTCGCAATAAAGCCATTAATCGTCACCAATCTTTCCATGTTATCTTGGCTTTGAAGGCGTAAACTTTCGATATCCGTGCCATCACTTTTCCAGACTTTATGGTATTCCTCTACAAGCCAACGGTGCTCATAGTAGGTGATGATAGCTAAGGCGTCTTCTTTGCTGGTGACTGGTTCACTGGTTAATAGGTGCCAGCTTAAGCCGTTCTCAGCGTTTCCTCTCTCTGCACTGCCGACATAGTAAACTGGGAGGGAGCGTCCTTTCTTATTGTAAGGCGCTTTGAGTGTCACTGGCGCATAGGTGATATCCAGTGTTGCGCTTCGGGCTTTTCTTCCTCCTTTTCCCCCTGTGTCAGGATAGTTGTCGCCTCTAACTTTTAATAGAGGCAGATAAAATGAGACGTCGATTTACACAAGAATTTAAAGTTC
>NZ_JBBMQZ010000014.1:0-135646 GCF_038900275.1 Pseudoalteromonas sp. AS71
AAAAGTGTCATATGAAGGTGGCGCTCTTACCTTAGGCGTAGGTGCTTTGTAGCAACGTTCAAAGCGTAATAATTAACTTTAAAGTTAATTGTTAGAAAAAGGTCACTCAGGTGGCCTTTTTTAATGCCTGAAGAAAAGTGTCATATGAAGGTGGCGCTCTTACCTTAGGCGTAGGTGCTTTGTAGCAACGTTCAAAGCGTAATAATTAACGTTAAAGTTAATTGTTAGAAAAAGGTCACTTAGGTGGCCTTTTTTAATGCCTATAGAAAAGTGATTAGCTTTGAGTTATAACTTTCTTGCCGTAGCTTGGGTTGAGTTTTACGAAACCCGAGGGAAAAGGCTGCTGAAAATAACTGAGCTCTTAAATATAAAAAAGCACGGCTAGGCCGCGCTTATATTGAGTTAGCTCTTGGTCTTTTAGCCAATTACTAATATATGATAAAAGCTTTAATGCTTTTTAGCATATTCTTCAGCTTGTTTTAAAACTCTTAATAAATTACCGCTTAAAATCTTTTTAATATCTTTGTCGCTGTAATCTCTGTCCATTAAACCTTGAACAAGATTAGGGTAGCTAGATACATCTTTTAAGCCGATAGGTAATGAATCACCAACTCCATCATAATCAGAGCCAATACCTACATAATCAATACCAATTAGCTCAACTACGTGATCAATATGATCAAGCACCTGTTCAAGGCTTGCAAATGGGTATGGATTTTTAGCACGGTACGCAGCATCAAAATCGTTGCTTAACTTAGTGCCTTCTTTTTTAGCAGACTCTTTTGTGTTTTTTAATTGCTTGCCCCAACTACCTGCTTTAGCGGTAACAAAGCTTGAGCCAAAGTTGATTTGAATAACGCCGCCATTTTCTTTAAGCGCCAATAGCATATCGTCATTCATATTACGCTCAAAGCCTGGCGTGTATTTACGAAGTGATGAATGCGAGGCTATTACTGGTGTCTTAGATAGATCCATAACTTGATAAAACGCATCATCAGAAATATGCGAAACGTCGATTAACATACCAATATTATTCATTTCAGTGACAAGCTTTTTACCAAATGGGCTTAAGCCTTTCCATTTACGGCGTATATCGTAAGAAGAATCCGAAATATGGTTGCTTTGCGAGTGCGCTAGCGTGATGTAGCGAATGCCACGCTCGTAAAAATGCTGAAGATTCTTCATATCCCCTTCGATTGGAGAGCCATTTTCCATACCCATTGCGATAGAGAGCTTACCTTGTTTAAATTGCTCCTCTATATCACTGCTTGAGCTAGCAATAGCAAACTTATCGGGCGCGCGCTGGGCTATGGCTTCCATACTATCAATCATTTGATTGGCTAGCTGATAGCTTTTACCTTTACCTTCAAACTCCAAATGCGCAGGAATATAAATCGACATAAACGGTGCGTTTAAACCGCCTTTTACAGCGCGAAGGTAGTCAAAGTCGCCATCAGTTGTCGCTTTAGTTACATCAACCCAGTTTTTATGAATTCGGTAAGGTACGTCGATATGGGTATCAATTAAAATAGTGTCTTTAGCGAGCTTAATTGCCTTTTCAGATGCTGTTATTGTTTGTTCTGCTTGGGCTTGGCTAGTTAATGCTAGTGATATGGCTACCACTAGAGTGCTGAGTTTTATCATGTTTTGGCTCTTTGGGTAAAAAGCCATTGTGTACGTTCAACTCAAAAGTTACAAGTACTACGCCTTAATCAAACGACTGTGCTTGATGCTCTTCACTTTGCAGCGCTTTAAATTCGCCCTTCGAAATAATAGTTACTGACTCATGTAATTCTGAGAAAAATACCATGGCTTCGCCATTTTTAAGCTGTAGCTTAACTTGGTTAACTTTAGATTCAATGCTTGCTTCTACTTCACCGTAATCGGTGCCTTCACGCAAAACATAGCTTTCAATTAAATTGTAGAGTGTGTCTTTATCGAGTTGTTCAAAAGGAATAATCATAATTGCTCTTTGTTTGCATTGCCTAAAACATGTTGCCCAAAATAGCATGGCACGGCTTTCTCTAACCAAAATATAGGCTTAAACGGATTTTTCCCGCTAATAAAACCAACGTGTCCGCCCTTGTCAGAGATGCGCAGCGTAACATGCTCACTTACATCTTGCCTACTCGGTACGGCCTTAATTGAGAGCATCGGGTCGTCTTTGGCATGAATAATAAGTGTGGGTATAGCGATATCTTTTAAGTACGGCATAGCACTGGCTTTACGATAGTAATCGTGGGCATTTTCAAAGCCATGTAACGGCGCTGTAAGTTGGTTATCGAACTCTAATAAATCATCAATATTCATTAATTGATCGGTAGTTATAGGAATTTGCTGCTTAATTTGCGGTAATTTACGTTGCATCGACTTTTTCATGCGATCGAGCAAATACTTTTGATAAATTTTACCTAAGCTTTTACGAATAACATCACTTGATGATGATAAGTCATAAGGCGCCGATACCACTGCAGCTGCATTGAGTGGGCAGTTTGTATTCTCTTCGCCTAAGTACTTAGCAAGCACATTACCACCAAGCGAAAAGCCCACGGCAACCATCGCTCTATCTGGGTATTGTTGCTTAAGATGATTTATAAAAAAGGCTAAATCGGCGGTGTCACCGCTGTGATAAGCACGTGGAAGGCGGTTTACTTCAGTTGAGCAGTTTCTAAAGTGCATAAGCACAACTGCATAACCTTGTTTTTTTAAAGCCTTCATCATGCCTTTGGCATAAAAGCTATTTATATTGCCTTCAAGGCCATGCAACACAACGGCAAGTGGTGCGGTTTCATTATGTGGAAGTGACCATGCGAGCTCAATAAAGTCACCATCGGGCGTATCAAGTTGCTCAAGTTCGTAGCGAGTGTGGTGAAATGGGCGGAAAAAACGCGGCATTATGGTTTGAACGTGACGATTGGTCATCCACCATGCTGGTTTGAACTGAGAGATCATGTTTGTACTACGCACTTTGTATTAAACGAAAAGCTAGTGTACCAAATTTTTCGCTTCAGAAAATAAAAAGCGCCTAACTAGTAAACTAATAAGGCGCTTTAGTGCGTCGTGCTTAATTTTGTTCGGGAATTTCTGCATCATGTATTTTTTTCAAAAAGAAAAAAGCAAAAAAGATACACAAAGAAACAACGATGGTTAAAAACCCAAAAGACATAAATAAAACTGGATCTGTAAAAAAGTCTCTAAAAAATACGTTCATGAGTTGTTCCCCTCGTTGTTGATGGGTTAATCATAGGCGGTGTTTGCAGGTCGCAACGTGATCGAGATCAAGTTATTTACATAAGCAGATGTAGGAGCGAAGCTAAGTTGATTTAGATCATGATTTAAGTAATGTTAATGTGTAAAACCAAGTTGATTCAGGATTGATGAATTAGTGGGAGTCCATCATTGGGAGCAAAGAGGCGCTGCCCAGAGTAAGAAGGTTATGTCTTTTGATTGATTTTCAAATTGTCTATATTATCGCTCTTCTTTTAAATTGAAAATAAATCACTAGATTATAATGGTTTATAAAAAATACACTATATCACTTAAAGGGATTTCACTTGCTAATAGAAAATGAAGAATTTGAAACTATGATGATTTCAATAAATCATAAGCTTTCACAGGATGGAGTGGATATTTCGTCACGACCAATGATAGCAGCAATTGATGCTATGACACTTCTGAAAGTCAGCGCTCCTTTGGCTGGAGCAACCTTAGAGGAAGTTAGTTTTCCAATAACAATAATGAATCTCTCGAGTCATATTAATCTTTGGTATAAAAATTTATACTCTGATAAATTGAAAATCGATTTTACTCAGGCTAAATTCCCATTTCTTATTGATGGTGATGTATTTGAGGTGAAAGTTCCGTTCATAATTGGGAAAGTATTAATTGTTTCCACCAAAAAAAATATGGATAGTCGCCAGGTTCTAAATGTTGTAGATATGATTCATGAGCTAGCTGATTCCTTGAGGCTAACCCTAACAATATCGGATGAAAATGAACTTCAAGCACTATTCAGTACTTGCCTAAAAGCATCACAGCTTATGAAAGCAGTTCATAAAAATGACTTTATAAATTCAGCACTAAAGGATTCATTTGTGAGTTGCGAAAATTTACTGATGAGACCCAGGAGCCCGGATTTATCAGCTTGGCATTCAGTACAATTTGTAGAGAAAGTGCTTAAATTTTTTATAACTAGTAAAGCGGATAAAGTGAAAAAAACTCATAAGTTAACTGATCTAAAAAATGAAGCAAAGAATCTTGGCTATTATCCAGATTCAAGAATTAACTGGGAATTACTCTCTTCAATAACACCGAGTGTGCGTTACGAACCCGGACAGATCGATATTAAAAAAGCTGTGGATATTAATATTGAGTCTTGGAGAGTCGCGTTTAATATAATGCACCAAGTTAAAACTTAATAAATAGTAAACGAATTCGATTATTGGGTTCGACTTCGTCATCACGGATGCAGCGAACTGCTTTTCTATTAATAGAGTACCTAGAGTATGGTTATAGATGTAAAGCTATTTGGGGAAGTCATCAAGCGAGATCTTTTCTAAAGTTTAGCAACTAAAAATTTTCACATATAGCTCAATATTGTTTGGTTCTGCATACTCGACTAATTCAAACTCATTTATTGCTGAAATCAACATATGTTGCTGTTGTTTTTCAAGCTTCAGCTCTGCGTTTAGCAACTCTTCGCGTATTGTGGCGTAATCACTTATTGTATTCTGATTAGCTTTTAAATAGCTGCGTGCGGCGCGCAGAGGCTGTAATGCGTGAGTATCAAAATCACTAGTTACATTTATTAACTCATTTAGCTGTTGGGTATTAATACTTAAATTTAATGAGTCTAAATAAAGCAGTAATAAGCATAAATTAACGTTTTTTCCTTGCTGGTTTTGTAGTGCCAGCAAGGTTGTTTGTTGATCAGGCTTTGCGTACAAAGTGCACGCAAATTGCCAAAAATGGTCGCTATTGAGCAAGTTCATCGGCGAATGCCTGCTCTTTTTCTTCCATTTCTTCAAGTGCCATAAGTAGCTCTTCTTCAACGTCGTTAAGCTTAGGCGTAAGGGTTGCTTGCTTGGCTAATAACTCTTTAAGCTTGGCTTTGTTGTCGTCGTTGTAGAGTTCGTTATCACCTAAGGTCACTTCAACTTCACTTAATTCGGCGGTAAATTTATCGAGTTGCTTTTCAAGCTTTTCAATTTGCTTTTTAAGTGGCTGAGTGGCTTTTCTAAACTCAGCTTCTAAGCGCTTTTGTTCCTTACGGTTAACACCTGGGTTTGCTTTAGGCTCGTCGCTTTGCTGCGCTTTAACCGCTTCTTTATTCGCGTTAAGTAACCATTGATAATATGCATCTAAGTCGTAGCCAAACTGAGTTACTTTGCCGTCATCTACTAAGTAAAACTCATCGGCAGTATTTTTAAGCATATGGCGATCATGCGATACGGTAACCATAGCGCCTTCAAAGCCTTGTAGTGCCATAACAAGTGCATGGCGCATTTCTAAATCAAGGTGGTTGGTTGGCTCATCCAGTAATAATAAGTTTGGCTTTTGATATACCAACATGGCAAGCACTAAACGTGCTTTTTCGCCGCCCGAAAATGGGGCTACAGGCTCAAGTGCTTTATCGCCAATGAAGGCAAAGCCGCCTAAAAAGTCACGTAGTGATTGTTCAGTGGCTTTTGGGTCTAGGCGTTGTAAGTGCATTATTGCACTGGCTTTTAAATCAAGAGATTCAAGTTGATGCTGCGCAAAGTAACCAATATTTAATCCGTGATGCTGAACAACTTCGCCCGCTTGCGGCTCTAAATCACCAGAAAGCAGTTTAATTAACGTTGATTTACCTGCGCCATTTCGACCAAGTAAAGCAATTCGGCTGCCTGGTACAAGGTTTAGCTCTATATTATTTAAAATAGTGACGTCACCATAACCCGCTTTGGCTTTATCTATTGTCATTAGTGGGTTTGGTAATGCTTTTGGCTCTGCAAACTCAAAGTTAAATGGCGAGTCGGCATGTGCCGGCGCTAGTTTTTCCATGCGTTCAAGCGCTTTCACACGGCTTTGTGCTTGTTTAGCTTTACTGGCTTTTGCTTTAAAGCGCGTTATAAACTGCTCAAGGTGAGCAATTTGATCTTGTTGCTTATCAAACATTGCTTGTTGTTGTAGTAAGCGCTCAGCTTTTTGGCGCTCAAACTGCGAGTAGTTACCTTTGTACACGTTAATAAGTTGCTTATCTACATGCCAAATTTGATCAACCACCGCATCTAAAAACTCACGGTCATGCGATATAAGTACAAGGGTGCCGGTATAAGCACGCAAAAAGCGTTCAAGCCAATAAACGGCATCTAAATCAAGGTGGTTTGTTGGCTCATCGAGTAATAGTAAATCGGCGTCGCGTATTAATGCTTGGGCAAGGTTTAAACGCATACGCCAACCACCCGAAAACGAGCTTACAGGATTTTCTATAAGGTTATTAGCAAAGCCTAAGCCGTGTAATAGCTCACCTGCGGTTGATTCAATGCTGTAGCCTTTAATGTTTTCAAGCTGAATATGTACTTTGGCTTGTGTGTCGCCATCGTTGTTTTGCTCGGCCTCACGCAGTGCTATACGCATTGCGTAGTATTCTGGGTGGCCTTGAAGTACATAATCAATCGCGCTTATTTCAAGGGCAGGTGTCTCTTGCTTAACAGAGGCGATAGACCAATCTTTTGGAATGCTGCAGTTACCGGCATCTAGTTGTAGTTCTGATTTTAGTAAACCAAATAACGTTGATTTTCCACAGCCATTAGCGCCAACAAGGCCTACTTTGTGTTCTGGAAATAACGTAGCTGATGCGTTTTTTAATAAGGCTTTACCGCCACGAAGTAGTTCTATTTCTGAGATTTGGATCATGAATGCGTTACTTTGCTGTGCCCTTGTTAAGTTGGCGCTATCATAACATAGAACTTAATGCTCTTATCAAGCGTATCAACAAGTGAAGTTATACGATAAAATGACAGCAGTTCAAACCACAGGAAAAATGTTGTGAGACAAAAGAAGCGATTTATTGCTGGAGCATCGTGCCCTGACTGCAAAGCCATGGATACTATGATGCTATACAGAGAACATGATGTTGAAAAAGTAGAGTGTGTTGAGTGTGGTCATAAAATGGCGCAACCCGATAACGCTGTTCAGGCGTCTACTCGCCAATTTGAACAAGTAATTGGTGTGTTTAAACCGGGCGACTAACCCGGTTTTTTATTGCCTAATTTTTACCGGTTTTAGTAATGCGGTGGAGGTGGCTCAGGTACTTCAGACATCATAGACGATGATGACTGCGACTCTTTAATTTTCTCTGCTAGCAGCTCGGTTTGGCGTTTCATTTTTGCTAACAGCTGTTGGTGCACTTTTATTTCATCATTTAAGACTTCAATCGTTTCGTCTTGAAAAGCCACTTTGGCTTCAAGTTCCATTAAGCGATGTTCAATTGTGTTCATTATTCTCTCGTATAATAAATCGCTCTGCGATCCCGCTGGAGCTTTCGGTTAACAACGACTTACCGTTATCTGTAAATGTCACATCTAGCACCACCGCAGATTTAGGCTTACTGCCTTCGCGCGGGGTAACCTGCCAAGTTTGAATTTTTTCACCGCTTGGTATTTGCCACAAATCTACGCGCTTATTTGGCGAGCCGGTTGCAAGCAAAGTGCCTTTTTCGTTAAAACGCACAGCAGTAAAAATTTTCTGACGCGCAATATACTTCAGTTTACTCACAAGATCACCTGTAGTCAGCTTCCATACATTTGCTTGTGCCATACTATCGGCCGTAAACGCATAGCGACCTTGTGGATCGAGCGTTACTTGGGTAACACGCGTTGGGTGATTAAAACGATGAATTACTTGTCCGGTACGTGTATCCCAAAAGTAAGCAACATAATCGTTAGAACCACTTAAGGCAAAGCGTCCGTTAGGTGACAGGTCAACGGTGTTAACTTTATCTTGATGACCTAAAAACTCAATACGACGCCCAGTTTCTAGGTTTACAAATACGACAACGCCGTCGCTACGGCCGTATAAAACACTACGGCCTTGATTGCTAATAGCAATATCGCGAATACTGGCTCTTTGTATTTTGTAATAACCTTTATTTTTGCCTGTGGCTATATCCCACACAGCAAACGTGGTTTTTTCGGCGGTAACAGCCACGCTGTTATCAAAAGCAATGGCAACAGCGTACACTAGGCTGTCTTGTGACTGCTGCTGAAACCATTGGTATTTTAGCACCTGCTGTTGATTATCCCACAGGGCGACCCCATGGTTGATAGAGGAGATCAAACTGTATTTACCATCGTTTGAAACTGTTGATGAAAACGCACCTTGTGCAGCATGTTCGTAACTTGCTACAGCGTGTTGTTGATTATCGGTACAGGCGATGGCTAAAAAACAGCTAAATACGATTAAAAAAGTACGAAATATCGACATATTACAGGTATTTCCCCTTAACTCTTAGTGACTGAGAGGTTAGACTAGGACGCGTTAAATGCCTAGGTTGTTTGTCTAATCACTGGATATGTTTTTAGTTTAGCTAACAATATGGAATTTAGTCATTAAACAAGCAGCCTATCATGTGGGCCGTTAATCTTTCACTAGTAATAATACATTAAAATGACAACTGCAAAGTATGTCGGAGATTTAAAATGAAAAAGACGATTAGATTGTCATTGATTGCAGCGTCAGTTTTAGCGCTTACAGCTTGTAATCAAGAAGCAAAAAAAGAACAAGCTGAAGTTAAATTAGACACTGTAGAACAGCAACAAGCATACGGTATTGGTGCATCTGTAGGTAACTTTTTAAATAAAGATCTTGCAGACAAATCAGAAATTGGTATTGAACTAGACCAAGCACTTTTAATTCGTGGTTTTGAAGATGCGCTTGCTGGCAATGCAAAAATTGACGAAGAAAAAATTCGCGAAGTATTAACTGCACTAGATACATCAGTACGTACTAAGCAAGAAGAAAAAGCTAAAGTAGAGTCTGAAAAAAGTAAAGAAGCAGGCGCTAAATACCTAGCTGACAACGCTAAAAAAGAAGGCGTTACAGTAACTGAGTCGGGTCTACAGTACGAAGTACTTAGCGAAGGCGATGGCGAAAAGCCAGTGGCAACTGATGTAGTTAAAGTACACTACAAAGGGACTTTATTAGACGGTACTGAGTTTGATAGCTCATATGCGCGTAACGAACCGACAACTTTCCCTCTTAACCGCGTAATTGCGGGTTGGACTGAAGGTTTACAACTTATGTCAGTGGGTTCTAAGTACAAGTTCACTATTCCTTCAGAACTTGCTTACGGTGACCGTGACTTAGGTAAGATTCCAGCTAATTCAACACTTGTATTTGAAGTTGAATTACTTGAAATTCAAAATGAAGAAGCACCAGCACAATAATAAGCTTATTGTGTAAATGCAAAAAGGGACCCTAGGTCCCTTTTTTAATACGTGTAAGTAACGTATTAATTCGTGTGATTAGAAAACAAGTTATCAATAAGCTCATCTTCAAGTGCAAAACGAGCTTCTAATGCCTCACCAATAACAGATAAGTCATTATCAAAATCTTTCAATAAGTCTTCTTTGTCTACTTCTGCGTACTTATCATTAAAATCTAACGCCACATCGGTTGTGCTAGAAATACGCGGGTAAATAGAGTTTGCAAGCTCTTGGCTTTGTAAGCCCTTTTTTTCGCATGCTTTTGCTATATCGTCATATACTTCAAAATGGCCTGCAGATAGGTAATCCATTAAAAGCTGGCAAAATGATTCAATTAGTTTTGGCTCTGGCAATGCTTGATCTTGCTTTTCGTACGGCGTAAAGCCTGCAATTTTGCAGTAAAGTACAATAAGTTCTTGGCGTTCGTTTAGCCATTTATCAATTACTGTGTGGCTACCACCCCATTTCTGTTGAGCTTTTTCTACACGCGTCAGCATAACTGTTCTCCTAGCTGGGTTGGTTTTTAATTTAAAATAATAAGTTTATGTACATCAAGATATATTTAATTTGCGCGTATATCAACAAGTAAAGTTGAGCTACTTTGAGGGTTGTACCTTTTTATATAAACCGAGGCGAGGGATTTTATTTTAGGCAAGAAAAAACCACCAGTTACGGTGGTCTAATTTCTTTCAGTGACTTGTTATAACAAGCTTTCTTATTTTTATGAGATGATTTTTATTGTTATTATTTTAAAACATTTATTTTTATTGTTTTAAGATTTTTATTATTGTTTTTGTTAACGCGGGACAAACAATAACAAGGTTTTTGTAATGTTGCAAACATATTAATAAAAAGTTTTAAATGTTATTTATTTTTGTTTGTTTTATAGTCAAAATGGATTAAAAAACTCTATTCTATTGATCTACCTCTAGGTAAAGCTGTTTTCGTCCCTAAGCAATAGAGGGTCGGAGAATATGGTGGTACAATCTTGCACAATTTATACAAGTCTTAGGATCATTTACGCCATGAGCGAATTAAAAAACGACCGTTATTTACGTGCACTTGCAAAACAACCTGTTGATGTAACTCCGGTATGGATGATGCGCCAAGCAGGACGCTATTTACCAGAGTATCGCGCTACACGTGCACAAGCGGGCGATTTTATGAGCCTGTGCCGTAATGCTGAGCTTGCATGTGAAGTAACACTGCAGCCACTACGTCGCTACCCGTTAGATGCCGCTATATTATTTAGTGATATTTTAACGATTCCAGATGCGATGGGTTTAGGTCTTTACTTTGAAACTGGCGAAGGCCCTAAGTTCGAACGTCCTATTTCATCTCTTTCTGATGTTAAAAAAATTCCAAAGTTAGACCCTACAGACGAGCTTGGCTACGTAATGAACGCAGTAAGCACTATTCGTCGTGAGCTTAAAGGCGAAGTACCGCTTATTGGTTTTTCTGGTTCACCTTGGACGCTAGCAACTTATATGGTTGAAGGCGGTAGCAGCAAAGTATTTGGTAAAATCAAAAAAATGGCGTTTGCAGAGCCGCAAACACTTCATTTATTACTCGATAAGTTAGCTGATTCAGTTATTGATTACTTAAATGCTCAAATTAAAGCTGGCGCGCAATCGCTAATGGTATTTGACTCATGGGGCGGTGTATTAAGCCCGCGCGATTACAACGAATTTTCATTACAATACATGCATAAAATTGTAGATGGCTTAATTCGTGAGTACGACGGTCGTAAAGTACCGGTTACTTTGTTCACTAAAAATGGTGGTCAATGGATTGAAGCTATTGCAGCAACAGGCTGTGATGCAATCGGTCTTGATTGGACTATTAATATTAGCGACGCTAAGCGCCGTGTGGGTGATAAAGTAGCTCTACAAGGTAATATGGACCCATCTATGTTACACGGTACACCAGAGCGTATTCGCCAAGAAGTAGGCACTATTTTAGAAGACTTTGGTACAGGCAATGGCCACGTGTTTAACTTAGGCCACGGTATTACACCAGATGTAGACCCTGAAAATGCTGGCGTATTCATTAATGCAGTACATGAGCTAAGTGCTAAGTACCATAAGTAATAGTCACTTAAACAAGCTTTAAAACTGTTTAAAAGTAAAAAACCCGCTAAGTTGCGGGTTTTTTGTTACCTATTTATAAAGGCTTTTAAAACTACTTATTTAAATAAGCGATTTAAGCCATTTAATGCCGCAACACGGTAGGCTTCAGCCATGGTTGGGTAGTTAAATGTGGTATTTACAAAGTAGTCGATATTATTGCCACCATTTTTTTGTTCCATAATAGCTTGGCCAATGTGAACAATTTCAGAGGCACGTTCGCCAAAACAATGTACGCCAAGTACTTCTTTGGTTTCGGTGTGGAATAATATTTTTAAACTACCTACTTCAGTACCAGCAATTTGCGCGCGAGCCAAATGCTTAAACTGAGCACGGCCTACTTCATACGGTACTTTAGCGGCTGTAAGCTCTTGCTCGGTTTTACCTACTGAGCTCATTTCTGGAATGGTATAAATACCAGCTGGAATATCAACAATCAGCCTGTCATCGCAGTTACCACATGCAATTGCATCAGCAGCTATACGACCTTGGTCAAACGCAGCACTTGCAAGGCTTGGATAGCCTATTACATCACCTACAGCGTAAACGTTATCAATTTCTGTTTGGTATGTTTCGTTAACTTTTAATTGGCCACGGCTATCGGCTTTTAAGCCAATGGCTTCAAGATTTAGTGTATCAGTGTTACCAGTACGACCATTAGCAAATAAAATACAGTCAGCTTTTACGCGTTTACCTGATTTTAGATGCATTATAACGCAGTCGTCACGCGTCTCAATTCGGTCAAACTCTTCGTTATGGCGAATAACAATACCGCTATTCCAAAAGTGATAGCTAAGTGCGTCAGATATTTCTGCATCCATAAAAGCAAGTAGTCGATCGCGTGTATTAACCAAATCAACTTTAGCGCCTAAACCTTTAAATATTGACGCGTACTCACAACCAATTACACCTGCACCATAAATCAGTACACGATGAGGGTCATGCTCAAGGCCAAGTATTGTGTCACTTTCGTAAATACGAGAATGCGTAAAATCTACCTCTGGTGGGCGATAAGGGCGTGAACCCGTTGCAATAACAATCGTTTTAGCAGTCAGTCGCTCAGTTGAACCATCATTTCGTTTTACTTCAATTGTGTGCTTATCTACAAAGCTCGCATCACCTTGAAACATATGAATGCGGTTACGATCGTAAAAGCTACTACGTAAATTAGATTGCTTAGAAATAACAGAACTTGCGTGACGTAAAATATCAGGAAATGTTAAGCGGCTAGGGCGCTCACCAACATTAAATAACGGATTTGCTTTGTATTCAATATAGCGGCTAACAGAGTGGCGAAGCGCTTTTGAAGGAATTGTTCCCCAATGTACACAACCGCCACCAACTGATTCTTGGCGTTCAATAACCGCTACTTTTTTATCGTTTTTTGAAAGGTTCATGGCGGTACCTTCACCGCCAGGACCCGTGCCAATAATTATTGCATCATATTGGTATGTCACGGGTACTTTTTTTTGTTCTGGTTGTTTGGCCACAGCCACTCCTAAATTAATTAAAAGAGGCTTTTAATAACCTCGCATTAAGTGCTAGCCATGCCTGTTTTTGATTTTCCCAGGCGGCTTCCAACTCATGGTATTGTGCCATTAATGCTGAGCGTTCACACTGCTTTGCCATGTTATTTTTTTTAACTTCTAACACTTGTTTTTGTAGTGAACAATAATTTTGCAGTTTTTTCAGCAGTAAATCGTACTCTTGTTGTAATAATGTAATCTTATCTTGTGCTAAAGGCAATTTTGCAAGACGCGTTTGCGTTTTGCTCATGAGCGTTTCGGCCTTCGCTTTTTCTATACGTTCAACAGGAGTACGCTTTAACTTATTGGCTAAACCAACAGCTGCTAAAGAGCGAATCATCCATTTTGTTGGATCGTAATGAAACCACTTAATACCGTTACGGTAGTCGCTTGCAAAAATATGGTGGAAGTTATGGTACCCCTCACCGTATGTAAATAACGCTAAAAAGCCGTTATCACGTGCCGTATTTTTTTCGGTGTATGGGCGAGAGCCCCAAATATGTGCAACTGAGTTTATAAAAAAGGTAAAGTGTTGACTCAGTACTAAGCGTAGTAAACCTGCAAGAATTAACATCCCCCACACATCACCAACCAATAAACCAAGTGCTAGAGGCAAGCCTACGTTCATAGCAATCACAAGCTTTAAGTAATGTTTGTGTTGCCACATAACTATTTTATTGCGCTGTAAATCACGACAATTACTATAATCACCGTAGCTATCGCCTTGGTAGTCACGTAACATCCATCCGATATGGCTATACCAAAAACCATTGGTCGCCGCGTAAGGGTCTTTTATTGGGTCGTCAACTTGACCGTGATGTATACGGTGATCGCTACTCCAATGCAATGCACTGTTTTGCAGCGCAAAAGCACCGCCAAGCGCAAAAATAAATTCAACTGCAGGGTGTGCGTTATAGGTTTTATGTGCCCATAATCGATGGTAGCCGGCAGTAATTGATAAGCCTGCATAAAACATGCAGCCTACAAAAGCAATCCAATGCGCGCTGGTAAATCCGTAGCTAATGGCGTACCAAGGTACAAGTGTGGCAGCCGCCAAAAAGGTTAGGCTAAAAAATAGGACGTTTGTCCAAATAATCGGTGGTTTATTCATAATTCTCAATCTCAGCGTACAACTGTAAGCTAAAATAGTATTTCAAACTCTTGTCGTCAAGTATTAGACTGGACAATTGAGCTAATATCACTAAATATTCATATAAAATAATTCAGGGAGCTATTGATGTCGGGTGTTAGAGCACAACAGAAACAAAAAACACGACAGGCGTTAATTCAAGCGGCATTTAATCAGCTGAGTGCTGATCATAGTTTTTCGAATTTAAGTTTACGCGAAGTAGCACGAGAAGCTGGTATTGCCCCAACTTCTTTTTATCGTCATTTTAAAGACATGGATGAGCTAGGTTTAACCATGGTAGACGAAGCTGGCTTAACTCTTCGCCAACTTATGCGCCAAGCTCGTAGACGAATAGCGAACGATGGCGGCAGTGTTATAAATACCTCAGTGGTTACTTTTATGGAGTTTATTGATAACTCAAGTAACCAATTTAGGTTGTTGCTACGAGAACGCTCTGGGACTTCTAAAGCATTTAGAGCCGCAGTAGCGCGCGAGGTAAAACATTTTATTTTAGAGCTGGCTCATTATTTAGAAAGTGAAACTAAATGTAATGCTATGCATGCCTATATTCAGGCGGAATCTATGGTAACGCTCGTATTTAATGCGGGTGCAGAGGCGCTCGATATAGAAGGATTGCAACGCGACGAATTGATTGAGCGCGTTATTTGGCAGCTGCGTTATATTACTCGTGGAGCCGGGCATTACGTAAGAGAAACGAGTAAAGAAGCATAGCTTAAAAAAATTGTAAAAAGTTAATATAAGCACGGTATATTGCAGTGCTTATTAATTTAAGCGTCACTAGTCATGTATTTGTTATTTTAATTCTTAATAGGTGACTTGGTTGAATTAAAAAACCCAATTGAATCGTTTTTAAATCTGTTTTGTGGAATTTTTATGCTTGCTTCCGTCGCTTTGTAATGTTAAAAATAGGCTTCACTGAACACACACATAAGAAAACAAGATGCATATTATTCGTTTAATTACACTAAAACTTAACCTCTTACTGCTATGGTCAGTGAGTGGGGATTAGTGTGTTTGCATCGAGTTGAACACTAAAAAACCCCGCAATTGCGGGGTTTTTTTTATCTCGCGGCTGGGATTAATTGAAATTTGGGTAACATAGGAATGAGGGGCAGTTATGCAAGAGCAAGATAAAGTATGGATTTTTGATACCACCTTACGTGATGGCGAACAGGCGCTTAAAGCAAGCCTTACTGAAGATGATAAAACTCAATTAGCACATACAATTAGCCGCTTGAATGTGGATGTGATGGAAGTGGGTTTTCCGGTTTCGAGCCCCGCTGATTTTCGCTCGGTGCAACGTATTGCAACCGAAGTAAAAGGTCCGATTATTTGTGGTTTGGCACGCTCAGTTGCTAAAGACATTGAAGCTTGCGGCGAAGCACTTCGCACAGCTCAGCAAAGCCGTATTCATACTTTTATCGCTACAAGCCCTTTGCACCTTGAACATAAATTACGTATGAGCTTAGACGATGCAACGGCAATGGCTGTTAAATCAATTAAATTGGCACGTAACTATACTGATGATGTTGAGTTTTCGTGTGAAGATGCTGGTCGTACGCCACATTGGGATTTATGTAAAATTGTTGAGCAAGCAATTAATGCCGGAGCTTCAACTATTAACTTGCCAGATACCGTTGGTTTTGTAACGCCTGACGAATACGCCGCGATGATCCGCCATTTAATGAATAACGTGCCAAATATTGATAAAGCGCGCTTAAGCGTGCATTGCCACAATGATTTAGGTTTAGCAGTAGCAAACTCGGTAGCCGCAGTGCAAGCCGGTGCGCGCCAAATTGAGTGTACTATTAATGGCATTGGTGAGCGTGCTGGTAACTGCTCGCTTGAAGAAGTGGCGATGATCATGAAAATGCGCCACGACCACTTAAAAGTATACACCGATATTAAAAGTGAAGAAATTTACCGCGCTTCTCGCCAAGTGGCTAAAATTTGTAATATGCCAGTACAGCCAAATAAAGCGATTGTTGGCGAAAACGCCTTTGCACACAGCTCAGGCATTCACCAAGATGGTGTATTAAAAGCGCAAAATACTTATGAGATTATGTCGCCAGAAAGCGTTGGTGTGCCAAGCAACCAATTAAATATGACTTCGCGTTCGGGTCGTCATGTTATTGAGCATCGCTTAGAAGAGTTAGGCTATCAAAAATCTGATTACGATATGGATGGCTTATACAAAAGCTTTATCGAATTGGCTGACCAAAAAGGAACCGTATACGATTACGACCTTGAGGCGATGATTTACTTTAATCAAATTAACGACAAAGATGAAAAATACCAATTAGAATTTGTTAACTCAGCCTCTAACTCACAATCAGTAGCAAGCTCTACGATTGGAATGCGAATTGATGGCGAAGCTAAACAAGAAGCGGCAACAGGTAATGGCCCAGTTGAAGCCTCGTTTGCAGCTATTGAGCGCTTAACAGGTATGAGCGTTGAAATGATTGAATATAACTTAGAAGCAACAGGCCAAGGTGCAAGTTCATTAGGCCAAGTAAATATTATAGCTAAATACGATGGCCGACCTTACCACGGTGCGGGCATTGCAGCGGATGTGGTTGAAGCGTCGGTACGCGCCATGATCCGTGTTTATAACTTAATTTATCGTGCACAAAAAGTGTCTGATTTAAAACAACAAAGGAAAGCAGGATGAGTAAAACAAACTACAGCGTTGCAGTATTAGCTGGCGACGGCATTGGTCCAGAAGTAATGGCAGCAGCAGAGCAAGTACTTGATGCTGTGAGCAATAAGTTTGGTTTTACATTAAACCGTCAGCATCATGCTATTGGTGGCGCAGCCATTGATGAATTTGGTGAAGCATTACCACCAAAAACACTTAGTGCCTGTGAAAGTGCCGATGCTATTTTATTTGGTTCGGTAGGCGGTCCTAAATGGGAAAACTTACCACCAAACGAGCAACCGGAGCGCGCATCGTTATTGCCGCTTCGTAAGCACTTTGGTTTGTTTTGTAATTTACGCCCTGCACAGTTATTACCTGCATTAAGTGCAGCGTCGCCACTTCGCGCTGATATTAGCGAAAAAGGGTTTGATATTTTATGTGTGCGCGAACTAACTGGTGGCATTTATTTTGGTGAAAAAGGCCGCCGTGGTGAAGGCGCAGAAGAGTTTGCATTTGATACGCAAACATACTCACGAAAAGAAATTGAACGTATTGCACGCTTTGCTTTTGAAGCGGCAAAACTACGTAGTAACCATGTTACCTCTGTTGATAAAGCCAATGTATTAGCATCAAGCGTATTATGGCGCGAAGTAGTAACTGAAGTTAGTAAAGACTACCCAGAAGTTAGCCTAGATTATATATACGTAGATAACGCCGCTATGCAGTTAGTTAAACAGCCTAGCCAGTTTGACGTACTACTTTGTGATAACTTATTTGGCGATATTTTGTCAGATGAGTGCGCCATGATCACAGGCTCAATGGGCTTATTACCATCGGCAAGCTTGAATCAATCGGGTTTTGGATTGTACGAGCCAGCAGGCGGTTCAGCGCCAGACATTGCAGGTAAAGGCGTTGCAAACCCAATAGCACAAATTTTAAGTGCCGCATTAATGCTACGTTACTCACTAGGGCAAGACGAAGCGGCTCGCACGATTGAAAAAGCAGTGGCAGAAGCCGTAGAAGCAGGCGTTGGCACTCCAGATATTTATCCAAATGCCGGTTACAGCACAAGCGATGTGGCAGCAGCTATCGTTTCACGCATTTAATAACATAGTAAAGTTGCAGCACCGTTATGCTGCAACTCAAACAGATTAGGGAATTAGCAAGTGGCCCAAACGTTATACGAAAAAATTTGGCAAGCACACACCGTTGCCAGCATAAACGAGCAAACCGACTTACTTTATATTGACCGCCATTTAGTGCACGAAGTGACTTCTCCGCAGGCTTTTGCAGGTCTACGTGAAAAAAACCGTACTGTACGTTGCCCAGAAAAAACTTTTGCAACGATGGATCATAACGTATCGACTAAAAGCCGATCACTTGATGCCGCAAGCGAAGTATCTAAAAACCAATTAATGGCGCTTGATAAAAACTGTAAAGAGTTTGGTATTGTACTTTACGATTTAAACTCAATTAACCAAGGCATTGTCCATGTAATGGGCCCAGAGCAAGGCATTACTTTGCCAGGCACAACCATTGTATGTGGCGATAGCCATACTTCTACACATGGTGCGTTTGGCGCATTAGCGCATGGTATTGGTACGTCTGAGGTTGAGCACGTATTAGCAACGCAAACGCTACAGCAAAAAAAGGCGAAATCGTTAAAAATTCAAATTAACGGTGTATTGCGTCCAACGGTTACGGCTAAAGATTTAATTATGGCGGTAATTGGCAAGTTAGGTACCGCTGGTGGCACAGGTTATGTAGCAGAGTTTTGTGGTGCAGGCATTGAAGCGCTTTCAATGGAAGCTCGTATGACGCTATGTAATATGAGCATAGAAATGGGTGCAAAAGCAGGTTTAATTTCATCTGACCAAATTACTTATGATTATTTAAAAGGTCGTCCGTTTGCACCTAAAGGCGCAGATTTTGATGCAGCCGTTGAATATTGGGAAACATTAAAAACAGATGAAGGTGCACATTTTGATTTAGTTGTTGAGCTAAATGCCGACGACATTCAGCCACAAATTACTTGGGGCACAAGCCCAGAGCAAGTAATTGGTGTTGATGAGTGCATACCCGATCCAGATAAAGAACCAGATTTAATTAAAGCCGATGCTATTCGCAGCGCACTTAAATACATGGACTTAAAAGCGGGCGATAAATTATCAAGCGCAAAAGTAGACACGGTATTTATTGGCTCATGTACAAACAGCCGTATAGAAGACTTACGCGCTGCTGCAAAAATTGTCGAAGGCAAACAGGTTGTTGCAGGCATAGAGGCGCTAATTGTACCGGGCTCAGGCTTAGTTAAAAAACAAGCTGAAGACGAAGGCTTAGCTGATATTTTTAAAGCCGCTGGCTTTGAATGGCGCGAACCGGGTTGCTCAATGTGCTTAGCAATGAACGATGACCGCCTAGAAGCAGGCAAGCGCTGTGCATCTACTTCTAACCGTAACTTTGAAGGCCGTCAAGGTCGTGGCGGGCGTACCCATTTAGTTAGCCCTGCAATGGCTGCAGCCGCTGCAATACATGGCCACTTTGTTGATATTAGAGGAGAGGCATAATGAGCGTATTTTTTAGTGGCTTAATGGCCCCACTTGATAAAAATAATGTAGATACTGACCAAATTATTCCTAAGCAGTTTTTAACATCAACTAGCCGCGAAGGCTTTGATGCTGCTTTGTTTTATGATTGGCGTTACCTAGATAACGACGAGCCAAACCCTGACTTTATTTTAAATCGCCCTTGTTACCAAGGTGCAAAAATATTATTAACGCGTGACAATTTTGGTTGTGGCTCATCTCGTGAGCACGCTCCATGGGCGCTTAAGCAATATGGTTTTGAAGTGATTTTGGCTGAAAGCTTTGCAGATATTTTCTTTAATAACTGTGGTAACAACCAAATGTTAGCCATAGCGTTACCTGCCGATACGCTTGAGCAATTGTTTGTACTTAGCGAGCAGCACGACGATATTAACATTGAAATCGATCTTGAAAATCAAACACTAACAAGTAGTAAGTTTTCACCGATTAGTTTTGATATTAGTAAAGAAGTAAAAGAGCGCCTATTAAGTGGCTTAGACTTTATTGGTGTAACCGAAACGCTAAACCCGCAAATTGATGCGTTTGAAAAGCAACTGGCTACTGAGCGTTCTTGGCAGTAATTACTTGACCGTGTGTATTAAAAAATCACGTAAAAAAGCACGGCAATTGCCGTGCTTTTTTGTAGGTAAATATTAGATGTGGTACCTAAGGGTTAATGTCTAAAGTCAGCCATTAACGCAGGTATACCAGGCAACATGCCTACAATTGCCATTACAGTGGTGAGTAGCACAAACATAATAAGTGGAATCACCCAGCGGCTCATTTTAGATAGCTCAGCGCTGCGTTCTTTACAGCCAATAAGCCCTAAATTATCAAGTAGCATAGTAAGCGACCAACCAAAAGCCGGATTAACCAAGGTTGAAGCAAATACTACAATAGCGGCTGATTGCGTTGTTTTGCCTTCGCGCGTCATTTCCATGCCAGCCTCAAGTAGCGGGATAAACACACCCACAATAAGCGCAACACAAAGTACAGGCTGCCAAATGGCTAAATCCATAGGGTAACCCCATAAACCTGCAATTATACAAAATAATGCAGTTAAAATAGCGCCAGCAGGAATAGGGCGTTTAGCTATAGCAGCAGGCACAATATAAGTACCCCAAGAGGACGCAAAGTTAGCACCACCAGCAAGTGAGCCAAATGTTTGTCTAACCGATGCACTTAGCATGGTATCGTCGATATCCATTTGTACTTTTTCAGTGCGTTGCGGATAGCTTATTTTTTGAAATACTTGATGACCTAAAAAATCCGGTGACCACATGGCAACGGCGAGCACTGCAAATGGGAGTACAACAACAAAGCTTTCAAGTGTTGGTAAACCTAGCATCCAACCCGTGTTATCACCCCACCAGTATGCAGGATTCATATTTGGTAAACCTGGTGCAGTATGAAACTCAAACGGTGCGCCTAATGCAAAAGCAACCACGCCACCAATAAGGCAGCTTAACGGCACGGCTAACCAACGCTTTTTAAAGTGCTCTAATAGCGCATACAATAAAATGGTGGCTAAAATAACAATAAATGCAATGTGTGCCATATCAATGGCTTCCGCCCAAGCAAATAGCTTTTTAACTTGCGAAATAGTGCCAATAAACCCTAAATAAATGAGCAACCCGCCACACACACCTTTACTGGTTAGGCGCGCGAGCATACTACCTCCTTTGGTTATGGCTAGAATAAAACCAAAGGCACCAATGAGTAAACCAAACGCCATAGGGTGACCGCCAGCAGCAACAACAATAGGGATTAGTGGAATAAGTGGGCCATGAGTACCGGCTAAGTTGGCTGTTGGTAAAATAAAGCCCGAAAACAAGATGATGAAAATAGAAACAATTAATAATTCGTAACGTACATTTTCTAAAACAAATGCGTCGCTTAAGCCAAGAGGTGCCGCAAATGTAGCTGCAATGGCACCCACCATAACGACTTTACCAATTGTGCCCGCCATTGCTGGTATGGTGTCTTCAAATTCAAATCTGTAGTCTCTAAATGGTAAATTAGGACGCCAGCGCTTAGGCTGCATAATTTGCAGTTCGTGTTCAAGATACTCGTCGCGGCTATTAAACTCGGAGCTGGGTTTATGAAGCTGCTCGTAGCTTTGAGCATCCTTGTGCGTGTTTGATGGTGCATCACCGGGTGGTGTAGTTTGCATGCGTTCTCCTGCAACATTGTTGCTTAATCAAATAAATACGGCTTTTGTTAAAGCAAATGAATATTGAACATGCAGGGTAGATCAGCTTTTAGGCTGCTATGTATAGGCAAAAGGTCGTGCATGGTTGTTTTTAATACAGTTAATTTAAAAACAGCTTTACGTTAAAAATTATAAAATTACAGAAGGTGATTAAAAGTTGTTATAAATCAAAATCTTGAATGTGATATTAAGGAGGCGGAGAACTATTTACCGAATTGTATCGTGTTAATGGCAGGTTATTATCCTTTAGTCTTAGTGGTTGTTAAAGCCGTTTTATTTCAAGCTATTTGTTTGCAGGAGCCGCTAATTTCGTTTTATTTGTGGTGAAATAATACTTCTGTTACTTTCTGATTGTTAATATCAACAATAAAGAATAGAGATGCAACTCAACTCCCCTAAATCAATTGGTATTTTACTTGGTACGCTTTACGGCATATTTATGCGGCTATTTGTAGAGCTAGTCAATGCTTATAATTTAGGTAGCTTAGTCTCTATATCATTTATGTTTTTAGTGCCTGTTGCTATTGGCTATATTCGTATTCACTTTGAGTACAATGAATCAAAAGCATTAACTAAAAGGCAAATGGTGACGATTGCTTGGCAGCCTATTTTTGTTTTTTTATTTGTAAGTGTAATTACTTTACTTGAAGGCAGTATTTGTGTGGCTATGGCTTTGCCTGCTTTTATGTTTTTTGCCAGCATTGGTGGATTACTTGCGGGTTTTGTTAGAAAGCGTGAAATAAAAAAAGCGAATAGTTCTTTATTATCAATCGCGTTGTTACCTATATTGCTCTCACCTATTGAAGTTAATTTTTTAAATTTATCAAAAACATACGAAGTAACAAATTCAATAACTATTAACGCGCCCATCAATGCTGTGTGGCAACAGTTAGCTAATGTGAGTGATATAAAACCACAGGAAGTGCCTTTTTCACTCACTCAATTAATTGGTGTACCAAAGCCATTAAAGGCAAGTATGAATGCAAGCGGTATAGGCGCTGTTCGCACAAGTACTTGGCAAAAAGGCGTTGTGTTTAAAGAAGTTATTACGGATTGGCAACCAAATAAACAGATGCTTTATAGATTTGACATAGACCCTGATGCTATCCCCGATGACGCACTCGATAAACACGTGAAACTTGGCGGTGAATACTTTTCTCCACTTTATGGAGGCTATCAGCTAAGTGAAGATAAAAGCGGCAATACAATTCTAACGTTAACAACTACCGTTCAAGATAATACAAACTTTGGTATTTATTCACGAATATGGGGAGAGGTGATATTTCAAGATTTTCATCATTCACTTTTAACGTTGATGAAAAATAGAGCTGAAAAGTCACTTATCGCAGTTGTTTCTTATAACTAGCTTAAACCATCATATCTCTAAAAATACTACACGCTAAAAGGTAAAGCCTTTGCAATTGCAAAGGCTTTTGTTTTAACTGCTAACTTTTACCAAATCATTTCTACAAATTCAGGGTGGTCGATATACGGGTTACGATTACCTTGAAACTCAAACGCTGCTTGGTTGCGGTCAAGTTCCATTTGGCTTACAGGATCGCTGTTATGCCAGTTAAGCAGCATGGCTACAACCCAGCTTTCAAACACTTGATTGCTTGAACCATTAAGTACAGCATTACTTGAGGTCGTTTTAGTTTGCCAAGTGCCTATTACATTTTCGTAGCGCGTTGCCATGTAAAAATAAGCGCGAGCAAAGTCACCTTTAAATTCGTCAATTGGCTCAAATACAGTACCTGAGTAATTTAATGAACTTGCGGCAGAACCTAATTTACTTCCGTTAGTTGATGTAAATGAAGCGCTTACTACTTCACCAAATGGGAAATTACTACGTTTTGAGTTTACATAACCGTCGGTTGCGTAAATATGATGTACATCTGAGTTCATTGGCTCAATAGTGCCGCCAAACCAGCTTTTAGGGAATGAATGCTCACGGTTGTAACAGCCGCCTTCTCCACTATAGTTACCACATTGATCGCTCACAGCAGTATAATTGTAGCTATCTGAACCGTTTGGTTTTTCGCTATACATATCTAAAATGCTGTTATCGTTTTCAAAGTATTGATCACGTGCTGATGAGTCGTAAAAATTCCAAATAGCCGAGTAACCCTGTGCATTATGATCTTTAATAATATTATAAAGCTCAGTTTTTAGTGTATAACCCGATAACCCTTGAGCAGTAACATAGTAGCCAGTGGAGGTTGGATTAGTCCCGCCGCCATCACCAGAGCCACCGCCTAAAGTAAATGCTGTGCTGTCGGTGTTACTAAAACTTGCACCACTTGCAAGTGTGGTAGAGCCTTGCTTAAGTGCATAACTGCCACTACCTGTTGAACAACACATGCCATCGCCGTAGCTGTCGCTAATAACTAGTGCGTATGTACCATCAGTTAGGCATATTTGTTCATCATATTGTGTGTTTGATGCGTAACCACTGCCGTTAGCGATTGCGCTACCTTGATTGTTATTTACGGCCCAGCTAGTTTCGCTACCGTAATTATCGGTATTAATCGTTAGGGTAAGGCTATTGTCGGTACAACTTGTTGATGCGCTGCCACCAACGTTTGGTAAAAAGTTATCTACGTATACGGTTTCGCTGCCATCAAATCCACTTACATCGTAAAACCTAAGTCCAACACTAATTGTTTTATCACTGCTTGCTGTATAGCTATGGCTAATTGTTTGCCATTGGTTAGTTTGTGCCTGATTTGAATAGCCTTGGTAGCCGTCTACATATAAGCGCGCCTTAACTTTACCTTCGGTATGGTAAACATCAGCCGAAAAGTTATAGGTTTTACCTGCTTCTACAGTAACTTGTTGTAATAAATCGGTGTTACTTTGCGACCCTGTAGTTACATTTACAGCAGCAGAGCTACTGCCACTTTTAACTGTGCTGGTGGATCGTGAAAGGCTAATTCCGCCATCTATTGTTGTCCATGCATCAGGTGTATTCCCTGACCATTGCTCAAAGCCGCCATTAGTTACATTGGCCATTACAGGTAATGAGCCCAGTAACAAAGCGGTACTAATTAATTTGTTTTTATATTTCCCGTGTAACATGATTGTTCCTATTTTTACTTTGAAAGTAAAATATACCCTACATTAGTTTGGTTACAAAATTGTTAATTTAAAATGCAGTAAAAGGCAATAATTACTCTTTAAACTGTTTTTGAAGGTATTTTTATAAATTAATAACTAAATGGAATATCAAAGCAGATTCTATTCTTTTTTTATCTATGCTTAGCCCGTTATCCTGCATACTTAGAAAACCTCAACAGATACACTCTGGATGAGGTAAAACTCATTTTTAACAATACACAAAGTGTGTTGTGTTTAATTTTCAGGGTTATGGGGAATCGATTCATGTTGTTAGGTCAACTAAATGCTGCGGCAAGCCCGCTATCGCAAGATCAAGTACAAAAGCTGCAAGGTTTAGTGGCTGAGCTTAATCCAATTCAACAAGCATGGGTAAGTGGTTACTTAGCCGCTAATGCTAACTCAGCTGCATTAGGTGCTCCTACTGCTGGCGTACCGGCTGCAGGAGATGCTGCAGCGCTAACTATTTTATATGGTTCGCAAACGGGTAACGCAAAAGGCGTAGCAAGCAAAATGAAAGAGCAGGCTGAGTCGCGCGGCTTAGCGGTTAAATTGGTTAGCATGTCAGATTACAAACCAACAGCCCTGAAAAAAGAAAAGTTTTTAACCATCGTTGTATCTACTTACGGTGAAGGTGAGCCACCAGAAGACGCAGAAACACTCTATGAATTTTTAACCACTAAAAAAGCACCCAAACTTGATGATGTAAAAATTGCAGTGCTTGGTTTAGGCGATTCTAGCTATGAGTTTTTCTGCCAAACAGCAAAAGACTTTGAAGAGCGTTTAACTAAACTCGGTGCAAAAACTATCTATCAGCGTGCTGATTTAGATGTAGATTACGAAGATGAAGCTGCAACGTGGATTGCGGGCGCAATTGACGCATTCGAACCTGATTTAAAAGCGCAACAAGAGGCCGCTGGTGGTCAAGTTGTATCAATGCCATTTGGCGCTCCAACCTCTGCAGCGAGTCAATACACCAAGCAGAATCCATTTGAAGCAGAGCTATTAACAGTTCAAAAAATTACCGGTCGCGACTCTACTAAAGATGTACGCCACGTTGAAATTTCACTTGAAGGTTCAGGCATTACTTACACGCCAGGTGATTCTTTAGGTGTGTACTTTTTAAATGACGATGTATTAGTTGATGAAGTACTTACACTTACTCAAATAGAAGCAACAAGCACTGTAAAAGTAGGCGAAGAAGAGTTAAGTGTACGCGACGCACTAATTGAAAAATTAGAGCTAACTCAGTCATACCCTGGTTTTGTAGAAAAATACGCAACAGCCACAGGCACGCCTGAACTATTAAAGCTTGTAGAAGATAAAGCCGCAATGCGCGCATACATTGAGCCTCGCCAAATATTTGATGTAATTCGTCAAAACCCAGCACAGCTTGATGCGCAAACGCTAGTCGATTGCTTACGTAAATTACAAGCGCGTCTATATTCAATTGCCTCAAGCCAAAGTGAGGTGGAAGACGAAGTACATTTAACGCTAGGTTTAGTTGAGTTTGACGCATTTGATAGCGAGCACTTAGGCGGTTGTTCGGGTTATCTAGCTCGCCGTGCTGAAGAAGGCTGTAAAGTTAAAGTATTTAGTGAACACAACGACAACTTTCGCTTACCAACAGACGATAACACGCCTGTTATCATGATTGGTCCAGGTACTGGTATTGCCCCGTTCCGTGCATTTTTACAAGAGCGTGACTCGCGTGAAGCACAAGGCAAAAACTGGTTGTTTTTCGGTAATCCACATTTTACCCAAGACTTTTTGTATCAAGTAGAGATTCAGGGTTACTTAAAATCGGGGTTACTTAACAAAGTTGATGTGGCATTTAGCCGTGATCAAGTTGAAAAAGTATACGTACAAGACAAGTTACGCAATAACAGCAAAGATATATTTGAATGGCTAGAAGCCGGCGCTCACTTGTATGTTTGTGGCGATGCAAACCGCATGGCAAAAGATGTACACAACGCCTTGGTTGATATTATCAGCGAAAATACCGGTAAAAGCTTTGAAGAGGCAGATCAGTACTTAAAAGACTTACGTAGCGCAAACCGCTATCAGAAAGACGTGTACTAATCACGTTTCTTATTTTATTTAACAGCTAACAGCCGTCACTGTAACAAATTTAGGATTTAAAATGAGCGAACAAGATAAAAACGTAAAGCTTTCTGATAACGAACGTTTGAAAAGAGAGAGTAACTTTTTACGTGGCACCATAGAGCAAGACTTAAAAGATGAAATTACTGGTGGTTTTACTGCCGACAACTTTCAGCTAATTCGCTTTCATGGCATGTACCAACAAGATGACCGCGATATACGTGGTGAGCGTGCTAAGCAAAAGCTAGAGCCGCTACATAATGTAATGTTACGTGCACGTATGCCTGGCGGTATTATTAAGCCAGAGCAGTGGTTAGCAATTGATAAGTTTGCTGATGAAAAAACAAGCTACGGCAGTATTCGTTTAACAACGCGTCAAACGTTTCAGTTTCATGGTGTATTAAAGCCTAATATTAAAGGCATGCACCAAATGCTTGATAGCGTAGGTATAGACTCTATTGCTACAGCGGGTGACGTTAACCGTAATGTACTTTGTACTACTAACCCAGTTGAGTCTGAGTTACATCAAGAAGCTTACGACTGGGCGGCAAAAATTTCTGAGCATTTATTACCAAAAACGAAAGCGTATGCCGAAATTTGGTTAAATGGCGAAAAAGCAGAAACCACAGAAGAGCCAATTTTAGGGTCTAATTACTTACCGCGTAAATTTAAAACAACGGTAACTATCCCACCTAACAACGAAGTTGATGTGCATGCGAATGACTTAAACTTTGTGGCAATTGCTGATAACGGCAAACTTGTTGGTTTTAACGTATTAGTGGGCGGTGGCCTTGCAATGACGCACGGCGATACAGCAACTTATCCGCGTAAGGCTGATGACTTTGGCTTTATTACGCTAGAAGATACCTTAAAAATTGCAGAGCATGTTGTATCTGTGCAGCGTGATTGGGGTAATCGTTCAAACCGTAAAAATGCAAAAACTAAATATACACTAGACCGTGTAGGTGTTGATGTATTTAAAGCAGAAGTAGAAAAACGCTCAGGCGTTACGTTTGCACCAAGCCGTCCGTTTGAGTTTACTCATCGAGGGGATCGCATTGGTTGGGTTGAAGGCATTGATGGTAAGCATCACTTAACGCTATTTATTCAAAGTGGTCGTATTTTAGACTACCCAGGCAAACCGCTTAAAACAGGGTGTCGTAAAATCGCTGAAGTTCACCAAGGTGACATGCGTATGACGGCAAACCAAAACTTAATTATTGCGGGTGTACCTGCAGATCAAAAAGCCGTGATTGAAGAGATTGCACGTAGCCATGGCTTAATTGACGACACAGATTCGCAGCAACGTAAAAACTCTATGGCGTGTGTTTCACTGCCAACGTGCCCACTTGCAATGGCCGAAGCAGAGCGTTACTTACCAAGCCTAGTTGAAAAAACTGAAGCATTACTTGCTAAGCACGGTATACCAGATGATAGCATTATTATGCGCGTTGTTGGTTGCCCGAACGGCTGTGGCCGCGCAATGCTAGCCGAAGCTGGTTTAGTGGGTAAAGGCCCAGGTAAGTACAACGTTTACTTAGGTGGTAATTTAGAGGGGACACGTATTCCTAAATTGTACCTTGAGAACGTAGGCGAAGACGTTTACCTAGAAGCATTTGATAAGCTAATTGGCCAATGGGCAAGCGAGCGCAATGACGGTGAGTGTTTTGGTGACTTTGTTATACGCAAAGGCATTGTTGCTGAAGTAAAAGTATCAGTAACCGATTTTCACGCTTAATTAAATACCAGCGCTTTGGCGCTGGTGAGGTTTGGAATTTACCATGAGTGAATTTAAAAACATTTTACAGCTAGATAAACAAAGCCAGACGGCTATGTTAGCTGATGCTAATGGTTTACTAGCGAATATGAGCGCAGAACAGCGCGTTGCATGGGCGCTTGATAACTTGCCTAATACGGCTTTTTTATCATCTAGCTTTGGTATTCAAGCGGCAGTAATGCTGCATTTAATGACCTCACAACGTCCAGATATTCCCGTTGTATTAACCGATACCGGCTATTTATTTCCTGAAACGTATCAGTTTATTGAGCAAATGAGTGAGCGTTTATCACTTAACTTAAAGGTGTATAGAGCGCCGCTTAGCCCAGCATGGCAAGAGGCTAAATTTGGTAAACTATGGGAGCAAGGCGAAGACGGCATTAAGCAATATAATCAGCTTAATAAAGTAGAGCCGATGACCCGTGCGTTAAAAGAAATAGAAGCGGGCACGTGGTTTAGTGGTCTGCGCCGCGATCAATCATCTACACGTGCTGATAAACAGTTTGTAGAAATTAGCCGTGGTACCGTTAAAGTGTACCCGATTATTGAATGGTCTAACCGCGACGTGTATCAGTATCTTACTAAGCACGATTTACCTTACCACCCATTATGGGAGCAAGGTTATGTGTCGATGGGTGACGTACATACAACACGTAAGTTAGAACCAGGAATGACTGAGGAAGAAACTCGCTTTTTTGGTTTAAACCGAGAATGTGGACTACACATGGATGGTGACGGTATTTAACGCCACTACAATGTAGTTAAATTGCAAATAAAAACGCAGCTTCGGCTGCGTTTTTATTTTTTATTAAGGTACAAAAAATTGCCTAATTAAGTATTTTTTATTAGACTCAAGGCATTAAAGGATTAATTAAAGCAGGAACGCTATGAAATACTTTACCTACTTAGCTATATCAATCATGGTTATTGCAGTCATCTCTTTGTTTTATTTAAAAAAGCCCGATGGTCAAACATGGCTTTCTGCATCATCAATTAGCAGTGAATCTCAGCAAATTAAAGAAAAAATGGTCGCGCTATCTAGCAATACTTTGGACCAAGCAGTGCAGGGCGTTAAGCAAGCTGGCGATAAAATTGCGAGCAGTATTTCTGATGAACCAATGCCTGAAAGTACCACCTCAAGCAGCAAAATTTTTAAGTGGCAAGATGAAACAGGTCAATGGCACTTTTCTGATACACCTAACCCGCATGCAAAAAGTATTGAAGTAAAACTCGATCCTAAAGACATTACTGTTATTGCTGCAGAAGACACGTCTATTTTAAATACCTCTCCAAGTACAAATACAATGTCGGCTGCACCAGAGGGGATCAGTATTTTGAACCCAGACTCTGTTAAAAAGCTATTTAATGACGCCGAAAATGTAAAAGACAAACTAGAAAAACGTAATAAAGAAATTAATAATTTAAGTGCACTTTAATTATTTAGAGTGAGTGCTTTTATGGTTTTTTAAATAACGTTTTTCGGCTTCCATTAGCAGTATGGTTAAATATATTTTAGTAGGAAGTGACAATAGCACGCCTACAGCAATGCATGCCGCCGCTAAAATTATTCCTTTAATACCATGATTAACAGTGAAATAACTCGACACAATTAAAGTGTGGCCAGTAACAATAAGGCACAACCCAAGCACTATTGATGTTTTAAGTAGCCTAACTATCATTGTTTGCGACATAGTTACCTCACTAAGAGTTACCTCACTAAGAGTTACCTTAGTGTAGGCACGCTTTAAATGCTTAGCATTGATTTAAGACAACAAACAGCACACATAAAAAAAGCCCAGCTTATTATTAAACTGGGCTTTTAAATGTATTAACTACTGTCTTTGTTAGTCGAGCATATTACGCAGTACATATTGTAAAATACCGCCGTGTTTGTAGTAATCCCACTCTTTAGGGGTATCAATACGTACATCTGCACTTAAGGTGACTTTTTTACCTTCGGCATTGGTTGCAATAACGGTTACTTCATCGGTTTTATCGTACAGGCCATCAATATCAAATTGTTCTTGCCCTGTTAACCCATGTGACTCGTAGCTTTCACCTTCTTTAAATTGCAGCGGTAATACACCCATACCGATTAAGTTAGAGCGATGAATTCGCTCGTAGCTTTGTGCTACAACCGCTTTAACGCCTAATAAAAGTGAGCCTTTGGCCGCCCAGTCACGAGATGAACCCGTACCGTATTCTTTACCCGCTAAAATAATGAGAGGCGTATTATTTTTTTGGTACTCCATAGCTGCATCGTAAATGCTTGCTAAATCGTTTTCTGGTTGTGTACGTGTTACACCGCCCTCAGTTCCCGGGGCAAGTAAGTTTTTAAGACGTACATTGGCAAACGTGCCGCGCATCATTACTTCGTGATTACCACGGCGTGAGCCATACGAGTTAAATTGCGATTTTTCTACACCTTTCTCTTGCAAGTATAAACCTGCTGGCGCTTCTGCTTTAATAGCACCTGCTGGAGAAATATGGTCAGTGGTTACTGAATCCCCAAGCTTAGCTAAACAACGTGCGCCCTCAATCGTTGGAATACCCGGAGGTTCTACTTTCATACCATCAAAAAATGGTGCTTTTTTAATGTAGGTAGATGCGTCATCCCAATCATAAAGTTTGCCATCAGGTATTTGAATTTGCTGCCAGCGGCTATCGCCTTCGTAAACGTTAGCGTAGCTTTTTTCAAACATTTCTTTAGTTACTGTTTCTTTAACTAGGTCGCTCACTTCTTTAACGCTTGGCCAGATGTTTTTAAGGTAAATATCGTTACCATTAGCATCTTGCGCAAGGGGTTCGTTGTATACGTCAATGTCGGTTCTGCCGGCAATGGCATAGGCTACAACAAGTGGAGGTGAGGCTAAAAAGTTCATTTTCACATCTTGGTGAATACGCCCTTCAAAGTTACGGTTACCCGATAAAATAGAGCTAACCACTAATTTATGCTTTTGAATCGCATCTGATATTTCAGTCGCTAGTGGACCTGAGTTGCCAATACACGTAGTACAGCCATAGCCTACCAAGTTAAATCCTAGGCTTTCTAGGTCGTCCATCAAGCCTGCTTTTTCTAGGTAGTCGGTAACTACTTTAGAGCCTGGTGCAAGGGATGTTTTAACCCAAGGTTTTACATTAATGCCTAATTGCTTCGCTTTTTTAGCGACTAAGCCTGCGGCTAAAATAACACTTGGATTAGAGGTATTGGTACAGCTGGTAATTGCGGCAATAACACAAGCGCCATCATTTAGCTCAAACTCTTGGCCTTTAAATTTAACTTTAGCGGCGCCCATAAACTGTGCTTCGTCTACTGGCTCATCTGGATTTGTTGTTGGGCCTTCACTTTCAATACGAGCTTGCTCTTCATCGCTTTTATCGCGACGAGCCATACGCTCATCTTGAAAGCCTTTTAAATGCTCGCCAATTACTTCACCCGCTTTATTTAGGGCAATTCTATCTTGTGGTCGTTTAGGGCCTGCAAGGCTTGGTACAACATCGTCTAATTTAAGTTCGAGTGTATCGGTGTAGCTCGCTTCGTCGCCATCGTTACGCCATAAACCTTGGTGTTTAGCATAATCTTCAATTACCTTAAGGTGTTTTTCGTCGCGGTTTGTTAAGCGAAGGTAGTTGATGGTTTCATCATCAATCGGGAAAATACCACACGTAGCGCCGTATTCTGGTGCCATATTCGCTATGGTTGCTCTATCGGCAAGTGGTAGGTCGGCAAGGCCGTCACCATAAAACTCTACAAATTTACCCACTACACCATGGTTACGCAGTATTTCGGTTACTGTTAGTACTAAATCGGTTGCGGTTGTACCTTCAGGTAATCTGCCGCTTAGCTTCATACCGACTACTTGTGGAATCAATAAACTAATTGGCTGACCAAGCATAGCCGCTTCGGCTTCAATACCGCCTACGCCCCAACCAAGTACACCTAAGCCATTAATCATGGTTGTATGAGAGTCGGTACCTACGAGAGTGTCTGGGTAAGCGAATTTTTTGCCATCGCGCTCTTCATTAAAAACAACACGGGCTAAATACTCTAAATTCACTTGGTGAACAATACCGGTTGCAGGTGGCACTACTTTTAAATTATCAAAAGCGGTTTGTCCCCAGCGTAAAAATTCGTAACGTTCTTTATTTCGGTCATATTCAAGCTTGGCATTTAAATCAAATGCACCATCATTACCATAACCATCTACTTGTACCGAATGGTCAATAACAAGTTCAGCTGGCGATAACGGATTTATTTTTGCAGGATCGCCACCTAGTTTTTCCATTGCATCACGCATCGCGGCTAAATCAACAATAGCGGGTACACCGGTGAAATCTTGCATAACTACGCGAGCTGGAGTAAAGGCAACTTCAGATGCAGGTTTTGCTTGAGGATCCCAATTAAGGAGGGCTTGAATGTCTTGTTCTTTAATATTTGCGCCGTCTTCGTTACGAAGAAGGTTTTCAAGTAATACTTTTAAGGAGAAGGGCAATCGTTTCGCTTTGTCGCCAAGTCCTTTTAGAGAATGAATATGATATTGCTCACCGTTTATTGTGAGCTGATGTTGGGTATCGAAACTATTATTCATTATTTGCCCCTTTATGAATTATAAAAATATTTTGAAGAGTGACCTCTGTAGTACTTGAGTTGCAAAGTGCATACCAATGTAAAAAGCCGTCTTTAGAGAACGAATTTTATACAGTTATTATAGTAGAGATGATGCTGAAAAATTTAATTTCAAGAGATGATTTGAAAGACGAGATAAGGTCAAAAGTTATTTTGACCTTTATTAATTACTGTAACCAACCTTGTTGCTTAGCTTTAATACTTAAATAAAGTAGAGCAATGGCAATTATGATTACAAAAACAGGCATAAATACAGCACTTGCGCCAAGTAGCTCAATACTGTTTATAACTACAAAGTTATAGTACTGCTGTAGTAAAATAGCACCGAGCGACAGTGCAAAAGTAGGTATTGCAAGCGAATTTTTAGTAAGTAGAAACAGACAACCCAAAGTGCTTCCAAATACAGCTATAGCAAAGGCAATAGTTGACCAAATAGGAACGTTAGAGTAGGCAGCTTGTTGATCTAGCGGTAGTTTACCTATCATTTCGGGTGTCATCATCATGTGCATAGCAAATGCAATAACGCCAAGTAAGTTCCATACAAGTGCCGCCCATACAGCGGGTTTAAACCAGGTGGCTGGTGTGTTTTGTGACATATTATTACCTTGTTTTTATTATTATTAGCTAGGTAATTAAAGAGCAAAAAGGCCAACTATACAAGGTGGCCTTTTTATATAAAAAGAGGTTTTTTTAAATACTTAACCAAATGAAATAGGACGACGACCTGTTTTATCGTCAACTTTAGGCTTTTTAGTGCGCTTGCGCTTAGCTTTAGCTGGCTGATTTGTTGGTTGTGGTGCAGCTTGCTTTGATTCTGCTTGAGGTTGTGCTGCAGGTTTTTCTGCAGGAACTGCATCTTCACTTAACGCAAGTTGAAAAAACTCACCATCGAATTCTAGTACATCGCCACTGTATAATTTTTTCCGCTTTATTGTACAAATTTCATGGTTAACACCCACATAGCCTTCAGTGATCAGGTTTTTAGCTTGGCCGCCACCTTCAACTAAGTTTAATACTTTTAATAATTTACAAAGCTCAATCGGCTCTTCTTCTAACTCTATTTCTATATATTCTTCGTTCATATTTGCTCTCGGTGGGGTAACGCACAGGCTTTAGTATAAAGGCTTACAGCGACTTTTGCACCAAAGCAAGTAACTTTAGATAGCTGTAATACACAATTAGTTATGAAAGTTTTTAGGTATTTTATCTGTCTTTAAAAAAACTGAAGCAATTAAAAGTTAAGCTTCGTTGCAATCTTTTTTACGTATGGCTTGCTAATTGCTAAAACTCTGGCGGATTAATCAATGTGTAATGAATACATATAAAACGGAGTAGAAAATGGGCGTAAGATTAGCAATGAAAAAAGAGCTAATGGGCTTAGATAATTCAGATATGTTGACCGCAGATGATGTTAGGTCACATCTTACTAACCAAGTAAAAGAGCAAAAGGAAAATGCTGAACGTGGTTTTTCTGTGATTTCAAAATTTAACGATCACCATAGTCGTTTAGTGAGTGGCGATATGAAAAAAAAATCGGTACTTGAATTTCAACGCCATCGTTTATTTAAAGAAGTTTTATACACCCGTAAAAGTGTTGATGCGTGGTTAAATAGCCAAATTAGCTGATTTGCTATTTATCGAATTTCAATTAGACTACACTTGTAATCTAATTGGGGTTGATGATGAAAAATATACTTTTAGTGTGCTTGGCCTTTTTATTAGGTGCATGTCAGCAACCCACTGTGTATGTTTATACACAAGCATTGAGCGCAAATCAAAAGCAGCAGCTAGAAGCTAAACTGGCTGCTCAAACTCTACCTTATAAATACCAAAATATTGCAGTACCAAAAGCATATAAAAATGCGACGTTAATTGTCTCTTATAACGACTTTGATAGCGGGCAGTTAGAGCAGTTAACACTAATAATGCAAAGCATGGGATTTGAACCTGACATTATTTACAGCAAAGCAGAGAATCATCACTACACTAATGGAAATATAGGTTTTTATTTACGTTCAGCTTTACAAAGCACCGAGCTAAGTATGCCAAATATTATGCTTACAACGGGTTGCTTAAACGATAAATATAACAATATGCGCGTTTCATTTGACGAAAAAAAGGCGCAATTTACATTACCAAGTGGTGCTAAAGTGATGTTGGATTGGGAGCTTATTGAACCGTACTTAGTTATTTATTATCAAAATACATCGCAATCGTACACGCATACTACGCCTAAAATAAGCACACCCTTTGGTCAAAAACCGTCAGATACTTTTATTTACAATGCACATTTAAACAAACCAGCTTGGCTTAACTGCTCATTACAAATTGTTTATATGGATTGAGTGATAGAGTTAACCGTGAGTTTCTATATGCTCGCTGAGCTTTGCAATACGCAGACTCATACCTTCTATAATTCGGTCTTTAATTTTTTCGCGGATAACATTAGGTAAGCGGGTAAGTGCTTCAGGGGTTATAGCGAGGACTATACTGTCGGTTTTAGCGCGAGCGCTAGTGCTGCGTTCTCGGTTATTTATAAAAGCGCCTTCACCTATAAATTCACCGGGCTCTATAGTACCAAGTTCTAGCAAATGATTATGTTTAAATACTAATAGCGCGCCGCTAAGTACAATATATAAGCGCTTGTCGTTATCGTATTGCTTAAATAAAAACTGATGCTGGCTTACTAAATATAACAGGCCGAACGACTCTAATAAGACTTGGCGCTCGCTGAGCGTAAATTCCTTAAAAAAGTGCAGCCTGTTTATAATTTCCATTTGTTTGAATAATGGAATATGTTCGATTAGCTTCATCAATAACCAAATGTGTTAAAAGCGTTTAATCAGCTAATATTGCGCTCTTTTAATTTTCGGGTCAACGTGTTGCGTCCCCAACCAATTTTTATAGCAGCATCTTGCTTATGACCAGAACAATTAGCCAGGGCGGTTTTAATTAAACGAGTTTCTAGCTGGGCTTGAATGTCAGGCCAAATATTTTCTTTGCCTTGTTTAAGCTCTTGATTAAGCCATTGCTGAAACGCATCTAGCCAATCACCTTCTTCTTGGGTCGGCGAAGCATCCAGAATCTCCGGCGGTAAGTCTTGCTCGCTTACAAGCTCACCGGGTGCCATAACTGTAAGCCAGCGACACGTGTTTTCTAATTGGCGCACATTGCCTGGCCAATTAAATAAACGTAATTGCTCAGTCGCTTTAGGGCTCAGCACTTTGCTTTCTACTTGTAGTTCTTTAGCACTTTTATGTAAAAAGTGCTGCGATAAGCTTTCTATATCTTCAGTGCGCTCTCGAAGAGCGGGTAAACGTAGGCGCACAACATTAAGACGATGAAATAAATCATCCCTAAACTTGCCCTGTTTAACTAAATCTTCAAGGTTTTGGTGCGTAGCTGCAATAATGCGTACGTCCACTTTTATACTTTGATGGCCACCAACGCGATAAAATTCACCATCGGCAAGTACGCGCAATAAACGTGTTTGCACATCAAGTGGCATATCACCAATTTCATCTAAAAACAGTGTGCCGCCGTTGGCTTGCTCAAAACGACCTTTGCGTACGCTATCTGCGCCCGTAAATGCGCCTTTTTCGTGGCCAAATAACTCTGACTCAACAAGCTCTTTTGGAATGGCTGCCATGTTAAGTGCAATAAATTGATTTTCTTTACGTGGACTATGATTGTGCAGCGCACTGGCGACAAGTTCTTTACCTGTGCCAGATTCTCCATTTATTAATACGCTCATGCTAGAAGCCGATAGTTTACCTATCGCTCTAAACACTTCTTGCATTGCGGGCGCTTCACCAATTATGTGAGCGCTTTTAGGTGGAGCTTGCTTGCGTTTAGTTTTTTTAGTGGAGTTTGCTCTGCATGCGCTTTCGACGAGGGCCACTGCTTCGTTTAAATCAAACGGCTTAGCTAGGTATTCAAAAGCACCTTTTTGGAATGCATTAACTGCTGAGTCTAAATCAGAATGGGCGGTCATTATAATAACCGGCAACCCAGGGTTTTGCTCTGCGATAAGTTCAAGCAACGCCATACCATCCATGCCTGGCATTCTAACGTCAGAAACTAAAACAGTAGGTTGGCTAAACTTTAGTGCGCTTAGTACATCTTGCGCATTAGCAAAGCTTTCCGTGTTAAACCCTGAACGGGTTAGTGCCTTTTCAAGTACAAAGCGAATTGAGGCATCATCATCTACAAGCCAAACTGTTTTCATGCAAACTCCAAACATTAATCTGCAAAGGGCAGATAGATATTAAATTCAGTATGTCCAGGCCAGCTATCGCATTCGATATAGCCATCATGTTGATCTATCAGCGTTTGCGCTATTGAGAGTCCTAATCCAGAGCCACCTTCTTTATTGGTGATCATAGGGTAGAACAGTGTTTCGCGTACACTGGGATCAATTCCTGGTCCGTTATCAGATATTTGGATCAACAAAGCTTTTTTAGGTGCTTTACCTGGGCGACGATGCTGATGATTAATGCGGGTTTTTATTGTTATTTCACCGCCATCTACAAGCGCCTGTTGGGCATTTCGAACAATGTTTAATACTACTTGCTGAACTTTGCCTTGATCAATGTATACATCAGGAATACTTGGGTCGTAATCTTTAACCAAGCTAATGTTAGAACAATTATCTAACGTACTTAGCCTTGCAACTGATTCAAGTGATTGATGTATGTTGCCATACGATTTTTGTGGAAGTTGATTGGGCCCCAAAAGCCTATCTACTAATTCACGTAATCGGTCGGCTTGCTCAATGATGAGCTCAGCACATTGATCTCTTTCTTGTTGATCAACCTCATACTGCAATAACTGCGCCGCTCCGCGAATCCCACCTAAAGGATTTTTAATTTCGTGCGCTAAGCCTCTAATTAGGTTTCGGGCAGCTTGGTATTGATGCATTTGATTAGACGCTTGGTCGTGCTTAATTTCGTCATCGGTTTGGCGCCACTCAAATAAAATATAAAGCGAGCCATTAAATTTAATTTGTCGTGTACTTACGGCTACTTTCGCATGGCGAGAATCGCTAAAAACCACGTCAGCTCTATGCTGCTGGCAATCTACACCTTCAACTAGTGAGTATTGTTTTATACGCTCTAAATCGATTGAATGGTAGTTAAAAAGGCTATCAAAAGGTTGATCTAATAGGCGTTTATTACCAAGGCCAAGCAGTTCACTGGTACTGTTATTGGCATATATTACAATAAAGTTTTTATCAAGTAATATGATAGCGGTTGTTTGATTTTGCCAAATGGCATCGAGTAGCTCAGGGCTAAAGTTTTTATTATTAATCATAGTTGCACCATTTTAGTGCGTTGATGTTTGCAAGCAAGTTATACGGTAAAATACACTGCTGCACGATTAGTAATACCCCAATTTAATTACTTAGGCTTAGCCCTTTTCGGTGCATAAAAAATATACAGGGCTCGCTTGTGGCAATAACTTGGTTTTTACTATTAAAAAGCTTTAATTGTAGTGTGTGCTGACCACGTTCTACATCCCTTATTGCAAAGGTTGAGCTGTCACTGGCAGGGCCGTGTGCTTTACCATCAATAAAAAGTTGTATAGTAAAACCAGTTTCAAAGCGTGGTTTTATTCGGCTAGTAACATAAACAGTGCCGGTATTTTCACGAATAGTCTGGTTATGATCAGGGGAGGAAATAGCAATACTAAAAGCCGCTTGTTGAGGCTGGGGTTGCTCGTCAAAAATGTCAGTATTTGTTGCAGGCATATTAAGATCTTGGCTGGTGAGCTTGACCTCTTGAGCCCCTTTATGAGGGGTGTCTGAGAACACTAATACGCCATTTTTATCTTTCCAAGCGTATATTTTTGTTTCACCGGCATAACCATAATTACTTAATCCTAAAGTAATTAATAGTAATAAAATCTTGTTATTCACTCTGCAGCCCTGCATTTTTATCGGTAACTTAACTTTAGTGGAGATTGACTAATTTTACCATTAAAAAAGCCCGCAAAGCGGGCTTGAGAACACACATATTTTTTACAGCTTAATTAACAGCTGTAGTACATCTCAAACTCAACTGGGTGAGTTGTCATGTTAAGCTTTTCAACTTCTTTAGACTTAAGTTCGATGTAAGCATCGATTAAGTCGTCAGTGAATACGCCACCTTGAGTTAAGAATTCACGGTCTGCGCTAAGTGCAGATAGTGCTTCGTCAAGTGATGCTGCGACAGTTGGAATTTCTGCTGCTTCTTCAGCTGGTAAGTCGTATAAATCTTTATCCATAGCATCGCCAGGGTGGATCTTGTTTTTGATACCATCAAGGCCAGCCATAAGCATTGCTGAGAAAGCAAGGTATGGGTTAGCTGTTGGATCCGGGAAGCGTACTTCAATACGACGACCTTTTTCAGATGGAACCACTGGGATACGGATTGATGCAGAGCGGTTACGTGCAGAGTATGCAAGCATAACTGGTGCTTCAAAACCTGGTACTAAACGTTTGTACGAGTTAGTAGATGCGTTTGCAAAAGCGTTAATTGCTTTAGCATGCTTAATGATACCGCCAATGTAGTAAAGTGCATCTTCAGAAAGACCGCCGTACTTATCGCCAGCAAAAAGGTTAACACCGTCTTTAGCTAAAGACTGGTGACAATGCATACCAGAACCGTTATCACCAACAACTGGCTTAGGCATAAACGTTGCTGTTTTACCATATAAGTGAGCCATGTTATGGATAACATATTTCATTTCTTGGATTTCATCCGCTTTTAATACCATTGTATTAAAGCGAGTAGCGATTTCGTTTTGACCTGCTGTTGCTACTTCGTGGTGATGTGCTTCTACTACTTGGCCCATTTCTTCTAGAACTAGACACGTAGCTGAACGCCAATCTTGGAAGTCATCAACAGGAGCAACAGGGAAGTAACCGCCTTTAACACCTGGACGGTGACCAGTGTTGCCATCTGCATATTCTTTATCTGAGTTCCAAGCAGCTTGCTTAGAATCAATTTTGTACATAGAACCAGACATATCTGATTTGTATTTAACATCGTCAAATACGAAGAACTCTGGCTCAGGGCCAAATAAAACAGTGTCTGCAATGCCTGTAGAACGCATGTAATCTTCAGCGCGCTTAGCAACAGAACGCGGGTCGCGCTCATAACCTTGTAATGTAGAAGGCTCTACTACGTCACAACGTAAAATTAATGTAGCTTCTTCAGTGAAAGGGTCTAGTTTGATTGACTCAGGAACTGGCATTAATACCATGTCTGATTCGTTTATGCCTTTCCAGCCTGCAATTGAAGAGCCGTCGAACATTTTACCGTCTTCAAAAAAGTCTTCATCAACTTGGTGATGAGGAATAGAAACATGTTGTTCTTTACCCTTAGTGTCAGTAAAGCGTAAATCAATGAACTTAACGTCATTTTCTTTAATAAAATCTAAAACCGATTGTGACATGTGTCCTCCAACTATTGGGTTTTGTTATTGCTGCATAATTGCTTTGATATTTACTAAGCTGTTTTTGTGCCATTATTGTAACTGGCTGTTTATAAATTAAAAAAATATCATTGCATCAAAATGGAATATATAAATGCACTATTTTGGTGCGTAAATATTCCATTTCGGTGCAAAATTTACAGAGCGTAATTTGTTGTTAATTTAATCAGCTGGAATTAGCATAACCTAAATGCAAAAGAGTAACAAAAAGATCGGAAAAATAGTCAAAAAGAGGGTTTTTTGAAAAATAATTGAAATTTAATTCATATAATTGTCATATAAAAAACAGATACTTAGTAAAAGTATTGAGAAAGTTTTAAAATATGTATTGGATAAACTTTCATCCATGTCATTAATGAGGGATAATATGCGCCCTTTTAAATCCTATGCTGGGACATCTCGCGAAAGCGTGGATGAGTGCGTAGATCTTGCAGGATCATTGAGAATTTAATTTCTCTGAGTAAATATATGAGCATCGAAAAGTTAAGAAATATAGCGATTATCGCGCACGTTGACCACGGTAAAACAACTCTGGTTGACAAACTACTTGAGCAATCAGGTACATTAGAAACACGCGGCGGTAACGAAGAGCGCGTGATGGACTCAAACGACATTGAGAAAGAACGTGGTATTACCATTTTGGCTAAAAACACAGCCATTTCTTGGAACGACTACCATATCAATATCGTAGATACCCCGGGACACGCCGATTTCGGTGGTGAAGTTGAACGCGTACTTTCGATGGCTGACTCAGTATTATTACTTGTTGATGCTCAAGAAGGTCCAATGCCACAAACGCGTTTCGTTACGCAAAAGGCATTCGCGCAAGGCTTAAAGCCAATCGTAGTTATCAATAAAATTGATAAGCCAGGTTCACGTCCTGATTGGGTTATGGATCAAATCTTTGATTTATTCGACAACCTTGGCGCAACTGACGAACAGTTAGACTTTAAAGTAATCTACGCTTCAGCTATCAACGGCTGGGCAACGCTAGATTTAGACGAGCCATCTGAAAACATGGAACCTATGTTCAAGATGATCGTTGAAGAAGTATCACCACCGGATGCAGATCCTGAAGGTGACTTCCAAATGCAAATTTCTCAACTAGATTACAACTCTTATGTTGGTGTAGTTGGTATTGGTCGTATTAAACGTGGTTCTGTTGCTCCTAACCAACAAGTTACTATTATCAGTGCTGATGGCACTACACGTAATGGTAAAATTGGCGCAGTACAAAGCTACCTAGGTCTTGAACGTATCGAAACTGATAGAGCTTACGCTGGTAACATCGTAACTGTAACAGGTATTGGTGAGCTTAAGATTTCTGACACAGTTTGTTTCCCAGGAAACGTTGAAGCATTACCACCACTAAGTGTTGATGAGCCAACTGTAACAATGACATTCTCTGTAAATAACTCACCTTTCTGTGGTAAAGAAGGTAAGTTTGTAACGTCACGTAACATCCGTGAGCGTTTAGACAAAGAATTAGTACACAACGTAGCACTTCGCGTTGAAGATACTGCTAGCCCAGATAGCTTCCGTGTTTCTGGTCGTGGTGAATTACACCTAGGTATCTTAATCGAAAACATGCGTCGTGAAGGTTACGAGCTTTCAGTTTCTCGTCCAGAAGTTATCTTACGTACTGTTGATGGCGTTCTAGAAGAACCGTTTGAAACAGTAACTATTGACTGTCAAGACGAGCACCAGGGTTCTGTTATGGAACAAGTTGGCCTACGTAAAGGTGAACTTACTAACATGACTCCAGATGGCAAAGGCCGTATGCGTTTAGATTTCATGATCCCTAGCCGTGGTTTAATTGGTTTCCAAACTGATTTCATGACGCTTACTTCGGGTTCTGGTCTTATGTACCATACGTTCGATCATTACGGTCCTCACAAAGGTGGCGACATCGGTGTTCGTAAGAACGGCGTAATGATTGCAAACGCAACGGGTAAAGCACTTACTAACGCATTATTCAACTTACAAGAACGCGGCCGTTTATTCATCGGTCACGGTGTTGAAGTATACGAAGGTATGGTTATCGGTATTCATAACCGTGATAACGACCTTACAGTTAACGCCCTTAAAGGCAAGCAGTTAACTAACGTACGTGCATCTGGTACTGATGAAGCGCAAACGCTTTCTCCACACCTTAACTACTCACTTGAGCAAGCGCTTGAGTTCATCGATGATGACGAGCTAGTTGAAGTTACTCCACTAAACATTCGTATCCGTAAGCGCCACCTTACTGAAAACGAACGTAAACGTGCGGGTCGTGCACCTAAGTCATAATCTATTAATTTAGAATAATGATTTTAAAAGCTGCTGTATTGAAAAATACAGCAGCTTTTTTGTGAGTTTTAGTTAGCGAGGTTAAAGTTTTAAAGTCCAGTTAGACTTTGAAGTGCTTTATCTAGCGTATTTGATATAAATGCATATTTGGTAATCTCCAATACTCAAATGAATAACTGATGTGAGTTGAATGTACTAGTCAAAACCATATTTTATGTATATTGTATACCATATGTTATGGTTAGTTTAATGATATGTAATGACCGACTTTAATAAAGCTTTCCAACTAGAAAAGCTTACTGTTGATCCTACGATAGATAAGTTGAGTTGTGATGGGGAGTCGATAGATATTCAATCTATGGCTATGAGGATTTTATGCCACCTCGCGAGTCGAACAGGACAGCTTGTAACAAGAGATGACTTGAGAAATCATGTTTGGGGGAATGCTACAGTAAGTGATCATACAATTAATAATCACATTTATAGTTTGCGTCGAGCACTGGCTCAATTAGAAGCAAATAAGAAATATATCCATACGGTAACAGGTACAAAGGGTAGTGGGTACAGATTGAATGCTTCAATATTTCAAAGCAGGAATAAAGTCGCTAATAGCTTAAGTAATAAGCTCTGTAATGTTGTAGGGGCCATTACAAAAAGAATTTATGAGATTAAGAGTTGGCATCATTATCGCTATATATATTTAAGTGTAATACTTGTCTTAATTATTGCTCTTACTTTTTATCTATATATGGCTAAGCCTAATAAATATAGCTTAGTTACCTCAATGACACATAATGATGGGAGAGTCCAAAGTCTTTCTGTAAGCGATGATGGCCAGGTTTTATTCTTTTCACATCATTCAGCCCAGCATAATGCCTGGCAGCTTTATGCAAGCTATACAGACGATTTAGAGAGTGTAAGCAAAGTTTTTAGTAGCTCATTCAATAACGATAACTTTGCTAGTGTATCTCCTGATAAAACTAGGGTTGCATTTGTTAGGTATAATAGTAAATTTGCTGGCATTTATTTAGCCAATTTTGACTCAAAAGAGCTAAGAGCAACTAATGCTAAATTACATATAACTCTACCTATTCATAATATCTCACCTTCAATAAATTGGCTCAATGATGAGCAGTTCTTCTTCAATATGAGTGAAGTAGCTACAGCGCCTTTAAAGCTTTATTTATATGATATCTTTCAGGCTAAGTTAGAACAAATAAGCTCCCCTGAATTAGCGTCTCAAGGTGATTTGTTTGCCTCTATATCACCAGATAAGCAGTGGCTGGCTGTAATGCGCGCTGATAATATGCAAAGTTATACAATTAATCTTTTCAATATTATGGATAGAGAATTTATACCGACCCCTATTTCTCTTTATGAAGAGAGAGCAGGGTTTAGTTTTAGTGATAATAGTAAATCACTTTTTTTTGTAGATGCTGAAGGGTATTTGTCAAACTATGATATTGCGACTCAGCAAGTAATCAAAATTACAGAGAGAGCATATTTAGGCTACTGGCCAACTAAAATAATAGGAAAGCCGTATATAGTCATGCAGCAAGAGGGGAGAAATGAGTCGTTTGCAAGGCAAATAGTTAAATATGCTAACCCATTAAAAGGTGGTGATGGGGTAGGTAAAGTTCTTGTTAGAAATAAAATGTCCCTCCATGGCATTGCAGAAGTGGGCAGTGGTAGGCTAGTCTTTGCTGCTGTAACCCCCAGTAATAAAGTGCAATTATGGCAATATGATAAAGGTAATATAAATCAACTAGCAAAGTTTAAAGAGCGATCGAAATATTATTCACCACTTAGTATTAATTGGAAAAAAGGCACAAATAAAGCGGTGCTATCGATAAATCACACATGCCAGCTTATAAATATAAAAACGGGCAAGGCTACCCCTCTTTGCCCTGATGGAGAAAATTTATATACAGGTAGGTTTTCTATTTCAGGTAATGAGTTTCATTTTATTGAGTCAATATATGGCAATTCTAGAGTCATGAAAATGGGAGGCTCAGGGTACCCATTAAACATAGTTACTGCGATACCTAATGCAGACAGTATTGCACAATCTCCTACGGGGGATTTCTTTTACAGTAGGGCTGATAATAATGATATTTACCACTACAACCCAATCACAAAAAGTCATACTAAAATCATCTCAAGAGTCCTTAGTGCCAATAAAAATGATGTAAATGACTTTGTTGTATTTAATCATGGGGTCTACTTTATCGACAAGAGTGATGCAGTGAAAAGTATAGTCTCTTATTATAATTTTGATACAAAAACAATTGAAGAACTTATCTATAGCAAAGCTAATTACTTCGAAGTTGCTTTGAGCGATGATGAGCAACACCTGTATCTAATCGAGTCATATGATAAGAAGAGTCATTTATTCTTAATGAAAGAATAAGCACGCAAGAGATTTTTATCAATCAACAGACCAAATATTTAAAATGTTAACTAATATTGATGGTAATTATTACCTTCAATATTAGCCTAACCCTCAAACTTTACTTTTACTCGCCTCACTTGCACTTTATAGAGCTTGTTATTAGCTGCTTTAAAGATATCTTTTTTAATCAGTTGTCATCATTTAGCTCTGTTTTCTAATTATCTTATTTACATCCTGGTAACTTTAATTTACCTTTTGTGTATATTGCATTCAATATATTTTATCTTGTAAGTGTTGAATAGCTCTATTTTATTAATCCTTGAGATTTGAAGATTCTCTTGGGAAGTAAATGAAAATACCTAAACTGTGAAACATAAGTTGAGAAATGTTTCTTCTAAAGATCGAAAAGAATGTACTGACACAGGAATGTCTTGATTCTTCACTTTCAAATAATACTTAAAGAGAAAAGTGCATGATTAAAACTATAAACTCAGTGGGGGCCATAGCTGCATTTATGCTTTGTGGCTTCCAAAACGCATCTGCAGCAACTATAAATGAGGTGTTTACTGAATCTTATCAATGTAATTCTGTGAATTTACGAGCGCAAAGCGGTATAACACAACAGCAATTAAGAAGTAGTTGCGATGAAATATCTGAAACTGAAACGGATTTTTACAGTTTTTTTAATACGAATGCTAGTTCCCCGCTGCCCAATGACAATAATACTACCTTAGATGTTTATATTTACTTATCAAGTGCAGAATATAAAGCTAATGGCCAAGCGCATTTTGGAATTAACACTGATAATGGAGGAATGTACTTAGAGGGAACACCATCAAACTCGGCAAACCAAGCGAAATTTATATCGCACATTTGTGAGGATAGTTGGGTACCTTTTTCTTGTGCTTATACAGGGCAGGTATATAACCTACAACACGAATATGTACACTATTTAGATGGTCGTTTTAATGTCTCAGGCCCCTTTGGTACTTTTACATATAATGCGGGATTGACTGAAGGCTTAGCTGATTTTCTAGCTAATGGTACAAACTATACAAGGACACTCAATAGCCTCTCTGGTAAGGAGATTCCTCCTTTCTACAATATTTTAAGTGCGGACTATAATCACCCTGATTTATATCAATGGGGTTATATGGCGATTCATTATATGAATGCAAATCATCGAAGTGATTATGACGATATAATTAATGCGCTTCGGTCTGGGAGTACTGCAACTTATCAAACAACCTTAAAAAATGTTTCAGACCGTATAGGCGATGGTTTTTCTGATTATGTGCAATCATTAACATCTGCGACAGCTATGAGTTATGTTGCACTTCCTGAAGATAATAACTTTGGCTCATGTAATTTGGAGCAAAGGTATATTCGATATGTAGATGACTCTTCTACATCTAATCTGTCAGTGCTAAATAATACTTCAGTCCCGTTAAGATTAATGTGGATTGATAATGTTACTGGAAGTGCAGGAACACAAGAAATAGCATTATTAACGCAAGGTCAGCAATACAATAATAGCTTTTGGCGTGAAAACGATCGCTTTGTCATGATGAGCGAAAATCGAGAATGTGTTGGGGTTGGTATTGTTGGGCAAACAGCTAGTTTTTCGGTAGAGCCTAGTTTAGTTAATAACTTAGTGCCTGACATTTTGCCTGCAGCTAATGAGATTGGTTCATGTAGTTTAGAAAGGCCTTATTTTAAAACTACAAATACCACTAATGTAACTGTTACAAATAACTCAAATGAAGTCATGCAAGTACGGTGGGTTAACTATGTAACTGGTGCGCGCTCTGATACTGTTTATGCAACACTTAACGTAGGTGAAAGTTATACAGGAACTACATGGCAGGCTGGTGATAGAATGGTGTTTGTTGATTCATTGAATAGCTGTAAAGGGGTGGTTTCTCTTACACCAGGTGAAAATGTATATTCTATAAATGGTGATGTTCAAAATAATGCGCCAACAGCAAATATTAACGGTACTTATAATGGGGTTGTAAATATAGCCGTTAACTTTACCAGCGCGGGTTCTACAGATAATGATGGTTCGATAGAGGCTTTTCGTTGGGATTTTGGTGATGGTGCAGTGAGTACACTTGCCAACCCTAGCCACGCTTATAACTCACAAGGGGTTTATGATGTGCGTCTTACTGTAACTGACAATGAAGGGGCAACAAACACTACAAGTACTAAAGTGACTATTTCAGCAGAAGATATTATACCAGGGAATACCTTACCAAATACATGTACTACACAGGCACCTATTACTGGTGGTAATTTAGTAGCTGGTAATACTGTTTGTTTAGGTAATTCACCAGTAATTTGGCTTAGTATCGCAAATATTAGTGGCCATGACAGTGTTAAAATCAGAACGTCACACGGTTCTGGTGATTTAAGTATTAATTATGATAATTCAGGTTGGCCTACAGGCACGAATAGTGATGATGGTATTTCGAATGATATTGGAAACAGTGAGTGTATTTATGTATCTGGAGGGCGTAACTACTGGGGTAATCTGAAAATTTCTAATTCGAATGGAACTGCATCTATTTTAGTTGAATTTGACACTCCTGGATGTAATGTTAGTGAAAATCAGAATACGCCCCCAACAGCTTATTCTAATGGTTCATATTTAGGTACTGTGAATAACTCGATAAGTTTTAGTAGTGCAGGTTCATCAGATACTGAAGGACCAATAGTTTCATATAGCTGGAACTTTGGAGATGGAAAAATCAGCACTTTAATGAACCCTAGCCATACTTATACAGCTGTAGGTGACTATAATGTGGAGTTAACAGTTACGGATAGTGATGGTGCTACTGACACGGTAGTAACTACAGCTTCTATAAGTGCTGAGCACAGTGGTGGTGATACAGTGATCGATGCTTGCGCAATAGAAAGCCCTATATCGGGTTGGATTGAGCAAAGTGATGATATTTGTGTACCCAGCGGCTCTTGGGTTAATGCAATCGCATACTACGGTATTAACGTTCCATTGGGCACAAATAAAGTTGTCATAATGACAGCGCATGGATCTGGTAACGGAAATTTATATTATAAATCATCTGGTTGGGCTAGTGGGAATAGTTATGATCAAAGGTCTGACAACCCGGATAATGCAGAATTCATTACGATAAATAATCCTCGAGCAGGTTATCATTATTTCAGTATTGTTGGTGAGCATAATGGGATGTCAATTAAGTTTGATTTTGAATGATTCTTAGCTTATTAGCACTAGGATTTGGAGAATCCTTTGTGCAGGTTGTATTGAGGTGAATTAGTCTTAGTGTATTGTTTTACAGGTAAGAAAGGTCTGATATGTGCCCCATTCAAATAATGATAGGGGCGCAGCATAGCTAATCACTACGTGTTGAACTACGGGTCTTTATATAGCGACTAACTTTTTGCCTAATGAGGTTAAACAAACGGCTTAACCTCAATGTTTTCTTAAGTATGTCAGTGGAAGGCGTAGTCCCCTGATTAGCTTACATATTTTATTGTACGGCTAAAATGCTATTTGTTTAAGTAAATCTAACCTCTTAGAAGTCAAAAAACCTTAAGCAGCACTCTTCATGTAGCAGAACATTTAATCTCGAAAGATAATTATACCTAATTTAATCTGAATTCTGCATAGTGAATCTATCTCCAACGGTTACTTTCAACGCGAGCTACGTTGATTTTACTTTTAATTAGAAAAGCGTCTAGCATGTAAATTCCCCTCGTTATTCCTAATATTATTCGCGAGATAATCAAAAATTTTTCAGATATCCAGTCTTATTTCGTAAATTAACCCAACTTAAAATAAATAAATTGTAAATGTATTGCATTGGCTCCGGTTGAAAATTGACTCGTTAGCAGGTGGAGTCTAGGGCTTATTTGATATCAGCTATTTTTTAGTTAATTGGTGGAGTAAAGCATTGTGCTCACTTTTACTCTTTGGAATTTCTATGTAGATTTATTTCATAATTATGTTGGGTAAGAAAAAAATTAGCTCTGTTTAGTAATTCATGTTCGTTATGTTTTTTAAAGTTTACCATTTTATATCATCTATCATCACAATTTATCATTGTGCTTTAAAAGTTCTTTAATTTCAATTTGTTATTGTGATTTTAAATTTTGTTTTTAGTGTTTTTTGAATGCTTGATTCTATGTTTTATGTAAGTTAGTTTTTAAAACTTAGTTGTAAATAAAAAGTAAATTTATGTTTTTAAACTAAAGCATAAAGAATAGTTAACTAACTTAGAATGGTGAAAAAATGAAACGACCCCCATTAAAACTTGTGAAAAGCCTGATAGGCTCTTTTCTATTTATCTCATACTATACATCCGGTGCAGAGTTACCAGATATGTGTGCAACTCAAGGGGCGTCGACTTCTATAAGTGATGGATCCCCTGTTTGTATCAATGATGATGGAGTTGCATATTTAAGTATTGCAGGAGCAAGTGATCATAACAGTATTGCTATCAGCACAGCACATGGTACGGGAGATCTTAACTTATATGTAGATCAGGGCCGTTGGCCTAGCACTGCATCAAACAGTACCGCTTATAGATCACTAACTACAGACTCAAATGAAGAATGTGTAATTATTAGTAATCCAAATCAACATTGGTTAATGATTGCTATATCTGGAGAGCGAAGTAATGCATCCCTTGTTGTTGATTTTGGTGCGACTACTTGCCGAAGCAATAACGAATTACCTAACGGCGGTAGTGAAAACACAGGTACTTTAGCTGCTCCTAGCAATTTGCAAGCAACAGTTAACGGAACAACCATTAATTTAACTTGGGATGATAATTCAAATAATGAGAATGGCTTTGAGATTCAACGATCAAGCGCAGGCTCTTCTTGGCAAGTAATATCAACGGTGGGTGAGAATACCACAACTTATACAGACACAGGCTTAGTTGAAGATACGACTTATTATTATACAATGTTTGCTCAAAACAGCACGAATAGGTCTGGTTGGAGTAACACTATAAGTATGCAAACCAGTTTGTCAGATCCTATTAGCCCTGAACCCAACCCTAACCCCTATATATTACCAGATATTTGCGCTACTCAAGATCCAACATCAGCAGTTTCATTACAGGATGGTGTTCCTGTTTGCGTTCCTGCTGCGTCGTATAAGCTAGGTTTTAATGTTTCAACATTCAACAAAAATATAACTAGTATTGCTTTCAGTACCGCCCATGGTTTAGGAAACTTAACACTTGCAGCAAGAACAGATGGTTGGCCTGTCGATGGAGATGATAGTACTAGGTCGTCGCATATAGGTAATACTGAGTGCGTTATTTTAACGCAGCCAGCAAATGGCTGGAATAATGTCAGTTTAGAAGGGTTATTTAAAGGGGTTAGTGTTGTTGCCGACTTCAATGCAACTAATTGCCGCGTCACTCCAGGGTTAGTAGATCCAGGTAATGATGGATACGATTATGAGAGTGTCCATGTCTTAGTTTATCCAATTAGATTTCCTGATCAAGATTTAGAGTTTAGTACTGCTCAAATTAATGCTGAAATGCAAAAAACCAAAGAATACTTTACTGAGCAATCATATGGTAATTTCAATTTTACGTGGGAGATAAAGTCAAAAATTACGATGCCCCATGACCATGACTATTATAATTATGATAAGTCTAAGTGGAGTTCAGGTTATAAAGAAGAATTAATTAATACTGGCATAGATCCTAATTTTCCAGGTGAAGGCACCATAATAATGGTAACGGCACCGCCTGTAGGTACACAAGCAAGTTACTTTATTAACTCTCAAGCAGCTCCTCCTTTAATGGAAATCTATACATATAAAGCTGGCACTATTGCCCATGAAGCGGGTCATGCATTGGGGTTGCATCACTCAATGTCTATAGAGGGGGGGAGCAGTACATTAAATGGAAATAGTAATGACATAGTTACTAATTACGGGAATGTATTTGGCTTAATGGGGATGGGTGCTCACTCTTTAGAAGAAATGAACTTAATGTATAAAGGGTATTTTAAAAATTGGATTACAGAGACTGATGTACCCACTGTCACAACTTCAGGAAAGTATAGAATATATGCTTTTGATCATGGCACCAGCAATGGCCATAATGCGCCTGGCCCGATAGGCCTAAAAGTAAAGTCAGGGGATGGAGATAAAACATATTGGGTAGAATATAGAACCACACAAAATGGTGAAACAAATACACCTCCAGAGTCTCAATTACGTACTCCTTTATTGCAAAGTGGTATTCTTATAAATTTACAAAACTACATGGATGAAAACGCGGCTCCTTGGTATAACCATAACTCATTATTGTTGGATGCAACTCCAAACTCTCGAAGTTCTGGTTGGTCGTTAGAAGACTTTAATGATTCACCACTACTTCTGAACCAAACGTTTATAGACCCTTGGAATGGCTTTAGTATTTATCCAGTTGAGGTTGGTGGTACATTAGGCACTGCAAACGCTTGGATTGATGTTCAAGTTACTATTTACTAATACGAGCTTAGAAGAAATACACATTCTTAATGTGTATTTCTTTGTTGCTTAATAATTAATGTGATGACTACTATTTATAAAATTTAGAGTTTTACCGCTCATACCTACAATGCTAAAGAGCGGCTAGCGCACCAAGGTGATTTTGCCAAATACATCTGCGTCTATAAATCCACGGTTTCTATCGCCGTTTACAGGTTGGACTTCGTGTGAGCCCATAAAGTGTTCGCGCACTTTGCTGCCATCGTTATCACAGTAGGCGAGCATGAACCCGATAACTTGTTTTGCCGTTAATTTAATAGGTGTATTTTTTGTGCCTTCTTGGTAATCATTTGGATAGAGTTTGATCGCCACTTCCCAAGTAATGTTATAAGGTGCTACGGTATTTCGTTTCCAGTTACTTACTAAGTGTTCTGTGTATAAGTGGGGCTTTTTATCAGGCCCAAAATCGGCGGCTTGGTTATCAAGGCCTATATGATACGCAAATGCAGTATGATTAAATTGATGATTACCACCTGATGCATCGCTATCGATAAATATCTCTAATGCATCGTCATCCCAATATTTATAGGTTGGATCTGCGTGTGTATCTATTAAAACATCATCCACTATATCGGCTTGTAGGTATAAGTAGTTTTGATCCCACAGTAAGCGATAACGCCCTTTAAAATCGGCATCGTTTGATGGCAGTGTGCCATCCATTAAATAAGGCATATCGTGCCAAGTGGCTTTATCCCACGCACTTTCTGATACGCCATCAATAGTAATTGGAGTTGATGTGTGTTCAACATCAATGGCCATTGCAGGCGTGCTTAATAAAAAGCTTAAGGCGAGTGCTAATTTTTTCATTAATTTCTCAATTTTATTGTGGATTTGTCTTAATGTAATAACAATCTTAAAACAGCTAAGTAAATAGTTACAGTGAAATACTTTCGCCTTCGTTTAAAATATACAGCGGTGTTTTAGCATCCATATTTTTAACCATGTGTAATAAACGTAGCAAAGCAGAGTGGCTAGTATGGTCGCCCATTTTCCAACTTGAGTTACCGTATCCCCACGGTATTATTACTTTGCAGTTAAGCTCTTGTGCTGCGTTAAGCGCGTCTTCTGGTGTAGTGTGAACGTAGCGATAAAATTTGCCACTTTTTTTACTGTATATCTTTAAAGTGTTTTGAGTAGCCCGTATCGCCTGCAAAAAATAAGGTACTGCCGTTTTGTTCAAGCAGCCAGCCATTCCATAAGTCTTTATTGTTATCTTCGTAAATAAAGGGCACCAATACTCGAGCGCTAAAATGATGAGCTGGCACGGCATTAATAACTAAGCCGTCAATGTTGGTTGTTGAGTACCATGGCATTTCGCTAATATTAAAACCGCCGGTGGGGAAGTTGTCGGCCATACCGAGTGGCGTTAAATAGCGAGGTTTATTGCCAATGCTTTGTATGTCGGCTTTATTAAAGTGATCGTAATGAATATGCGAATACATTACCGCATCAATATTTTCCAGTTCTTGTTCACTAGGCCAAGCGCCTGCTTTACGATAAATACCACCGCCGAGTTTAAAGCCAAGTGCGACTGGAGAATCAAACTGATTTTTTACCGGATCAAACAGCACACTTTGACCATTTGGGGTGTTAATTACAAAACTAGCGTGACCAAGCCAGCGCACAGTATAGCCGGTGCTAAGTTGTGGTTTAGTTTGCAGACCTTGGTATTGGCAGTTTTCGCTGCCGGTTTTGCATAGTAAGTCTGGGTGGGTTGGGTAGCAGTTTTCAGTACAGGTGGTGGGATATGTTTTTTCACCTGTGTATAAATTTTTATAACGACCGTTTTTATCGTTAATAACTATAACTGAGTCGGGGCTGGTAATACGATTAATATTATTAGGTGCACCGCAGGCCGTTAGTATACATAAGAGCATTGTTGCGATTAAAAAGCTTTTCATTGTAAATCCCTTTTAGCATTCCCTTTAACATAAAAAAGCCTGCAATTAAGCAGGCTTGTTAAAGTAACAAATGATTAGCCAGCGCTGTTCATTTGTTCAATAAATTTGTTTGAATCGGCAATCGATTTGTTCATGTCGTTCATCAACAATTGAATATCGCGCTTAAGGTTAGTGAATTCACCTTTAATAGCCGATACCGCTTGTGCATTTAAGTTATGCTTTAAGTATAAAACGTTATCATGAAGCGAAGTTAATACTGGCTCCATTTTACTCTCTGCGCTGCGCATTGAGCGTAATAGCTGATCAAATTGACGCTTAGTCGCGGCTAGCTTTTTGCTGCTTTCACGCTTAAGTGATGCGCTTTTGTATTGCTCCAACTCATCGCCCCACTCATCAAATAGCGCTTCTGCCACGTCTTCTACCTTATTGATGTTAGTTGAGACTTCATTAGCGGCATTTAAGCTCGACTCGTAATCGTCGTTTAACTGATTATAAGTGTCTTGTAATTCGCCACCATTAAAATCGATTAGAGTCGTTAAGCGCTCTAGTGCTGATTTAAATTCTTCTTGTGACTCTTCTTGAGAGTCTTTGGTTTCTTCTACGCGGTCAATAAGAATATCGCGTTTATGAACACCCACTTTTTCCATTGCAGAGTAATAAGCTGATTGGCAGCCAGTTAAAGTAAGTGTTACTACAAGCATTGAAACACTGAGTAATGTTTGTTTTTTCATTTGAATTCCTGTTTACGTGCGTTAGTGCTGTAAATTATGGCGCTGATTGTTATTATAATCAAAACTATATAAGCACAAGTCAATTGTATGAATGATAAGCTCTCACATTACAAACAGCAAGTTAAGTCCTTTATACGCCAGCAACCTGGTTGGTGGATGCAGTATTTCAATCGTTGTATAGACGATCAAATAACGGTTAATGCAGGTTACCTTGCTTACGTGACACTTCTGTCGTTAGTGCCATTAATTGCGGTGGGTGTTGCTATATTTTCGGCTTTTCCGGGCTTTGAATCTACTCGCATGGAAATTGAGAGCTTTTTGTTTACCAACTTTGTCCCTACTTCTACCGATGTTATTAGAGAGCACATTAGCTCCTTTGCGGGCAATGCCAACCAAATGACGGCAGTAGGTATTGGTTTTTTAGCTGCAATAGCCTTACTGTTAATACGCAATGTAGACGCCACATTAAACCGAATTTGGCGAATTAAGAAAAAACGCCCAATGATGATCTCATTTGCTGTGTACTGGATGGTTTTGAGCTTAGGGCCTATGCTGCTCGGTGCCAGTATTGGTGTTACCTCTTACATTGTATCGTTGGTATCGTTTGCTGATCAGGGTATTCCTGGGTTTAGCGGATTTTTGTTAAAGTTATTGCCGTACGGGATTTCGATGGTGGGCTTTATTATGCTCTACACCTTAGTGCCTAATACGCGCGTGTCGTTTAGAGCGGCAATACCTGGCGCTTTTTTTGCGGCACTTTTATTTGAGCTGACTAAAAAAGGATTTGCACTTTATATTAGCCATTTTCCGTCGTACGAAGTTATTTACGGCGCAGTAGCTACCATTCCTATTTTGTTTGTATGGGTGTATTTGTCGTGGGTAGTTGTTTTGCTTGGCGCTGAATTTACAGCGTGCATTAGCCCAAATGATATTCCAGAAACACCTGAGCTTGAACTAGAAGATGATGAACCAGCACTAAAGGATACAGTTTAAATGCAAGGTTTAATACAGCGTGTAAAGTATGCCAAAGTAGAAATTAATAACCAAGTAGTAGGCGAAATTGGCAATGGTATATTGTTGCTATTAGGTGTCGAAAAACACGACGACAAGCAAACATCTGACAAACTTTTACACAAAGTAAGTAATTATCGTATTTTTACTGACGAAAACGACAAAATGAACTTAAGCCTTAAAGATATTAAAGGTGAGTTACTTGTGGTTTCGCAATTTACGCTAGCGGCTGACACTAAAAAGGGTATGCGCCCTAGTTTTTCATCTGCGGCAACGCCAAGCCAAGCTAACGAGCTTTACGAATACTTTGTAGCTCAAGCTAAAGAGTTGGGGCTTACAATAGCCAAAGGTGAGTTTGGTGCCGATATGCAAGTAAGCTTGTGTAACGACGGGCCCGTTACGTTTAACTTATCTGTTTAAGCCTATTTTTATGCCTCTTTTTTAGTGATCACGACAATATGATTTACATAGCCCGTAATTTTTTGCGGGCTGACGTTACAACCAAATACATCGAGTAACAGCTGCTGAAGTTGCTTTAATTGCGACTCATGCTGCGATAAAAAGTTAATAAATAGCACGCCGTTATTATTTAAAGCCGAGTAGATTTTTTTATAAAATGCCTCTTCAAATAAAAATCGAGGTGCATCTATTTGGCTAAATAAATCTAGAATAACCCAATCAACATTTAGCGCGCTTTTTAAAACCTGTTGCGCATCGGCGCAAAGCAGTTGCTCATTTTTATTTGACGAAAAAAACTGGGTATAGCAATCAATAATATCGGCGTTTTTTTCAACCGATGTTATTTGTGCTTTAGGGTATTTATGTTGTAAATAATTACGAATTGCACCGCCGCCAAGGCCAAGTTCTAACACATTTTGTGGCGACTTAAGAGCTTGCCAATGCTTATCTAAATACAATAAATGCGGAAAAAGTAATAAGCTCGGATTATTTAAATCAATAACAGATTGAAGGGTGTCGTTAATAAGTAACCAGCGTAACTGCTCGTGCTCACGTACTTGAATGTGCTCACCACTGCATTTATGCCAATAGATTAACTGACCAATGCTGTGGCTATTTTCAATAAATTGATCGCTTAGCAAACCTGTCAGTGAATTTATATAATTGATTTTTTCAGTCATATTCTCAGCATAAACTAGCAACGTTAAAGCGCAATGCCCTTTGCTATTATTTTTTACGTTATTTTGCAGGCATCACCAAAGTCGTATTTGCAGTTTTTTTAGGATGGAGTATGGTATTTGCCATAATAATACCAATCAATTTAATTATTTTATTTTTTTAGCTTGGTAGATAACCAATACGATTAGTATAGCGCCGTAGCCTTTTTTGACTTTTATTTGCGGCTTATATAACAACAGGAGTATGTATGTTTCAGGTAAGCACCCCACAAAGTAGCGAAGATTGGCAAGCGTATTATCAATTGCGTTGGCAGGTATTACGCGCGCCTTGGGGCGAGCCTCGTGGCTCTGAACAAGACGATATGGAACAAGATTCTGAGCATCGCTTTATAAAAAATAAAGAAGGTGAAGTGCTAGGCGTAGCACGTTTGCACTTTAACAATCATGAGCAAGCACAAGTGCGTTATATGGCAGTTGCTGAGGGTAATCGTAACCAGCATATTGGTAGTCGCTTGCTGCACGAGCTTGAAAAAATTGCATGGGTTCAAAATGCCGGTGAGCTTGTATTGTTTGCACGCGAACGAGCACTTGAGTTTTATAAGCGCCACGGTTATGAACTAAAAGAAAAAGCGCATTTAGCGTATGGCGATGTTCAACACTTTAAAATGGTAAAGCAAAAGCCATGTGAACCAGGTTGGTTCCGCCACCCTAATTGGACGCAAGTACTACAAAATATATGGCGTGAGTCTATTCCAATTAGTGACGCGATGGGCATTAAGGTAGAAAGCTATACCGATTGGCAATTTACAACCAGTGCCGACCTTGACGCCAACTTAAACCTACATAACACGATGTTTGCAGGGTCTATTTATAGCTTGGCCACGCTAACAGGTTGGGGCGCTACGTACTTAGCACTTAAAGAAGCTGGGCTTGAAGGTAATATTGTATTGGCCGATGCTAACATTAAGTACTTAAAACCGCTTACTACAGACCCACGTGGTTGTGTTGATATACAAACATGTAAGGGCAAGTTAAGCGATTTAGAAACCGACGGTAAAGCAACCTATATTGTGCCTGTTACTATTTATGATGGTGACAATGTAGTTGCAGAGTTTGAAGGTGTGTTTGCGGTTAAAAAATAATTGTTTAATGTCGAAAAACAAAAAGCCAAGCAATGCTTGGCTTTTTTGTGAGCTCGTTTTATAACAAGTCAGTTAATAATATACCTACACCAATACGTTCTACATCCGCGTTGTAATCAATTAAGCTTTCGCCATAACCGTTAAAATATTGTGCATAACCACGAACGCGACCCCATAACGGAAATGACCAGTCGAGTTGAATTGCACCACGGTTTTCTGAATTTAAGTTGTTACGCGTCATGAAGCTAAATTCATGATCGTTAAGACGGTATGCACCACTAAATTCAAAATAGCCCATGTATTTGTATATGTCTGGGTTGTCGTCGCCTTTAGCTTCTAAAACGTTGTCTTTTTCGTCCTCAGCTATGCGGTACCAAGGTTTAAAACTAAAAACAAAGCCTCTGTTTTCCCAAATAAAGTCTGCATAAATACGGTTCCACGAACGCGAGTTTGGCTGGCTGCGACCATTTGATTGATGCGAAATACCTAGTGAAATTGCCATTTCGTCGCCCCATAATACGTTTTCTGGGTCGAGGTAGTTTATCCAAAATATTTCTGGTTCGTAGTTGGTTTCACGAAATGGAGAAGAGATTTCTGAGTTATAAAGCTGCCAGTAAGATTGCAGAGTAAAGCCAAAAAATATGGCTTGGTCTTCATCAGAAAAGTCATCATATAGAGGCACTTTGATTGAAAGCTGGTATTTTGCTTCTAGGTTGTCTAGTGGCTCACCATCGTTATCATCTGTTAATTCGTCAAAACCATCAAATGGGCGATCGTTTGGGTGTGATACGTACGAAAGCGGTAAAATATAGTTACGCTTATGTGGCGTAATTACGTTTCTATTTTTTTTACCGACTTCTTCTCGAGCTTGGCGTTTATCAAGCGCGGTAAGTTGTTTGTTTTCTTCAAGAGCTGAACACTTTTTACGAAGATCGTCTAATGTCTGTTTACCGTCTCCGCCAATTACTTCATTTAAAATACACTGCTTTACAAGTTCGATGTCGTTATCTTGCTCGTTTGTAGCAACTTCTTCTTGTGCGAAGGTCGCTGTACTTATTAAGGCAGAAAGTGTGATCCAGTGGCGCCAGCTCATTGTAATTCCTTGTGAGTTCGGGTTGTTGTATGCGTTAATTTAATTATAACGTCTTTTTACATATGTAACGGTGAACTTTTACTGAATTTGTATTCACAGCAACCATTATACGTATATAAAGTAAATATAGATCAGAAAAAAAGCGACCTAGGCCGCTTTTTTAATGCAGATTAATTATTTTAGTTAATCTGCTCTCACGCAATGAGAAGGGTGAGCTAAAGCTCAAATATGTTAGTAAAAAACTTATAAAGCTCGGTGCCTTGGTTAACACTCGCTGAGGCAAAGTGCAAAATGGCAATTGCATCGCAATCTAGAGTAAGTGTCTGCAGTGGTTGCTCGCTTAAGTAGCGTTCCATCCGTAAAATATTAGCAATAGGCTCACCAGCTTTAATGTGCCCGCCAAGTGGTGCTATGTATTCAACCATACCGCCAATGGGGGCGTAGTAAGCAAAATAGTCATCTAAATTACACGCATAACGAGTAATATCAGCAGGGGTATTCGTTGCGTTTTGCAGTACGCCCTTATGATTTAAGTAACTTAAAATACTGTTTGCATCGTGTAGTGCTTCTTTTAAGTCTATTTTTTCTTGGCTGCCTAGCTCTACAGTAAATGCTTCTACGGGAATGGTTAATTCACGGCCTTGCTCGCTAAGTGCATCACTTAAATGCCACCATGGGCAAAAGTTAGCTTCGTCCATAGCGCCGTCAAAATCACTCGGAATAAGCAGTACATGTTCAATATTAAAATAGCGCGCGCTGTCGGTTGCATAAGTTGGGCAATACAAGTGTTTGCTTGAAATAGGCCCCGTGTGTAAATCGAGTACTATATCAGCCTGATGAGCGAGCTTTTGTAAGTTAAGCGCAATGCGTTTACCCGTATTAAGTAAATAAGCAGGGCCGTTGAGTTTGCTGTCTACTTCGTCAATAAGCGCCTGTTTAAAGTTACTTTTTAATGTAGCGTCATCATACTGAGTATGATTTTGTGCAAACTGCGTCACTAAATTTTTATTGTAGTGGTACATGCGATTCCAATTAGTACCAGTAATTGGATCGAACCTGCCAAGGGTAAACTCGCCCGACTTTTGATTACAACCAATCGGATTTGCATAAGGGACTAAGGTAATATCGCCATTAAGGTTTAGGTGTTTTAATTGCTCAAGTAGCTGAAAAATAACCGCATTACCTTGCACTTCAGCGCCATGCATATTGGCCTGAATATAAACACTAGGTCCTGTGTCATCGCCTTTTAAGCGATAAACAGGAATTGTAAGTGGTAGGCCGTTTGCAACTTCCCCTACTACAATGTTCTCTTGGCTGATGTGGGTTGTATTACTCATAGTTATTACCTTAAATAATGACTGGCATTTTCAGCTTGGCGAACACAGGTAAGCTCACCGTTTTGCAGGGTATACTCGGCAGCTAGCTCGTGGCATAAAAAATACGGCATACTTTCGGTAAAGCCGTAAGCACCGCATTGGCTAAACACTAGCCAGTCGTGCTCATTTAAATCGCTTGGTAGGTTATGCTCACCCAAGCAATCAAGCGCGGTACAAAGCGGCCCGTATAAAGTGACCGCTTGAGTTTTTGCACTGGACTCGCGCAGTAACGCAGCAGGGAAATCTTGGCTGGTAACAGCGGGGCGCAATAGGTGATTTATACCGCCGCTTAAAATTACTTGTTCTTGATTGTAGTTTTGTTTGCGTTCGACTACTGGGTTGGCGTAATGACCGCATTCGCCAACGGCATAGCGACCAAGCTCCATCCACAACTCTTCTACACCCGCATCACTTTTAATTTTAGCGAGCGCCGTTATTAAGTCATCCCAATCAAGTGTTGTTTCGCTTTGTGTATAGGGAATACCTAAACCACCACCTAAATCGAGAATTTTAAGGCTAATATTTAAATCGCCGGCAAGTTGGCTAAGTGGTGCAATCATTTGTGACCACAATTCGCTTAGCTTTTGCGTGCTAAGCATGTTGCCCCACTGAAAAATATGTAAGCCGTCAAACTTAAGTGCAGGGTAGTCGGCTACATTAAGTGCTTGCCATTCATTACAACCCAAACCAAATGGGGTAAGGCTGTCGCCACCCAATGGGTTTTTTTCACCTTCAGGCCAGCGCAACTGTACACGTAAAAGTACTTGTAACTGCGTGTTTTGTAGTTGTGCTTGTTGGTTTAACCAACGGACTTGATTGAGGCTTTCGGCTACAAATATACATACGCCGCGCTCAATAAAGTGTTTAATTTGTTTGGGGCTTTTTGCAGGCCCCGTGTTGAGCACGCGCTGTGAGCTAATACCTTGTGCTAGTACTTGCTCAAGCTCACCTTTACTTGCTACGTCAAAATTAAAACCGGCGTTGTCTAAGCTTTGAATAATTTTAGACAGTGGGTTTGCTTTTACGGCGTACCAAAGTTTTACGTCGGTTTGTGCAACTAAACGCGCAAGATGCGTGTTTAGTTTATCTAAGTCGTAAACAAAAAAAGGTGTATCAAGTTGTTGTGTAATAGTATTTACAGCAGTTTTGATAGGCGTGCTCAAAAAGCTCATTATCGTAAAACCTCTTCAAGTAATAATGATGCATCGCTTTGTTCGTCGCGGTATTTAACAATTAACGCACACGACATACTTAGACCTTGCTCGCGCGCCCATTCGTTTGAAGCAGGGCGAGAGCCTGGTATTACAATGGCATATTCTGGGATTGGCTCGCCTTTATCTAGTTGGCGCTCGTTTACGCAGTCGTAAACTGGAATAGTCGCAGATAAACGCACGCCTGGTGCAAGCACAGCACCTTTTTTAATGACTACACCTTCAACAATAATACAGCCAGCGCCAATAAAGGCGTCGTCTTCTACAACTACTGGGCTTGCACCAATTGGCTCAAGTACACCACCAAGCTGAACTGCAGCACTTAAATGTACGTTTTTACCTACTTGTGCACACGAACCAACTAATGCGTGGCTATCTACCATTGTGCCTTCGTCGATATATGCACCGATGTTTACATACGCTGGTGGCATAATAATCGTGCCTTTAGCAACATAAGCACCACGGCGAACACTAGAGCCACCCGGCACCATACGCACGCCATCATCAGCACTAAACTCTTGTGGAGCTAAGTTGTGTTTATCAACAAAACCGCCTGCAAACTCAGTATTAGTGCCATTTTTAAAGGCTTCTAAAATGCCTTTTTTTACTTCTACGTTAGCTTGCCATTGGCCGCTTTCGTTTTGTGATGCTGCGCGTACTGCGCCCGATTCTAAATTATTTAATAGTTCTAACCAGCTCATTATAAAAACCTGTATTTAATGCCAAGATAAAATGGTGTTGTTTGCAGTTGTGATGCAATCGGTTTGAGTTAACTCAAGGTGTGTTAAAGGTGGACGAAGTTGCGGGCTGCTTAAGCGGCCTTGCAAATGCATCAATACCTTTACGGGAATGGGGTTTGCGACAGCAAATAGGCTATTAATGGCACTAGTCCACTGAGCAAATAAATTAGGGTGTTGACCACTTAAACTGCGTTTAACAAACTCGTGAGTTTGTGCGGGCCATGCGTTTGCAGCTACCGACACTAACCCTTTTGCGCCGGCTTGGGCAAAATAAGGCATTAGCGCATCGTCGCCACTAAATATAGCTAAATTAGGCGCCGCTTGGCGGTAAGCTTCAAACTGAGCAATGCTGCCGCTCGCTTCTTTTAACGCCCATAAATTTTTATTGTTTTGTAAGTTTTGAATTGTTGCCGTTGGGATGCTAACAGCACTGCGCCCCGGTACGTTATAAAGCATACACGGGTGAGCGCTTGCATTAAGTAGGCTTTCAAACCAATGAGTTTGGCCTATAGCGCCGGGCTTTGCATAAAGGGGTGAGCCAAGTAAAAAGCTATGAATGGGTAGTGTATTACAATAGTTAACCCACTCAATTTGTTGCTTTAAGTTACTACCACCCACAGCAACCATTAATGGTACCGCTGGTTTTAGCTGGCATACGTGTTCAACAATGGCTTGCTGCTCTTCTTGCGTTAGCGCCAAGCCTTCGCCCGTACTACCAAGTAGTAGAATACCGTTATGTGCCGCTTCTTGCTCGCTAACCAGCTTAGTTAACGTGTTGTAGTCAACATCGCCGTGTTGATCAAATGGCGTAACAAGCGCGGTCCACAATGAGTAGTCGTTTAAATTGAAGTTGTTGATCATCTCTCACGAACTTATAAGTTATTCGAAGAGTTAAAAAGCTTTATGGAAGGAGCCGCATTAACGTCGTTCGAACTAATAATTCGAAGAGCGAATGGGCTTAAAATAATAGGGCGCACGGCCTTAATATTTAAGACCAGAAGCTCTCCACCAAACTAATAAGCTGCTTGTTATAAGCAGCTATTGGTGACAGTCGCTAGGGTTCAACCTAGTCGCCCGAAATAAACACTTCGCAAAAGTGATTACTTCTCGGCGTTAATTCCCCTCACGTATGCTCACTGGAGTTTGCGCTCCTAACATACGCTACCTGAATAACGCACCTCTTCTAGCCCTTTGCACCTGTTTGTAGAGTAAAAACTCACAAACCGCTGCAATTTAAATAGGGTAATTACGGCGATTAAAGCATTTTAGCCGTCTAGGTGTCAAGCTACTAAATACATATTCATTCATCCATAATGGGAGTGGTTACGTATTGGGTGCTTTTCTCGTACACTAGCAATATAAGTAGTGAGGTATTTAATTAGTATGGAAAAATTTAGCGATATTTATAAGCGAGCGGTAGAGCGAAAAGGCTCTGAAAAGATGCTTAAGTTATTACTTGCAAAACCGCTATCTAAAAAACAACTAAGCACGTTAAGTGACGACGATTGGCTTGAAGAATTTACTCGAAAAGTATTTCAAAGCGGCTTTTATTGGTCAGTAATTAATAATAAGTGGCCGGGCTTTAGGGAGGTTTTTTGGGATTTTAGTGTTGATAAATTATTAATGATGCCACCCGATATGCTGGAACAAAAAGCAACGGATGAGCGAATTGTTCGTAACTATAAAAAAGTAAAAACAATTACCGAAAATGCTTACATGATCCACGAAATAGCACAAGAACATGGCAGTTTTAGCCAGTTTGTCGCTAATTGGCCAACAGACGATATTATTGGTTTATGGGCGTATTTAAAAAAGCATGGTTCGCGTTTAGGCGGAAATACAGGGCCTTATGCGCTACGAGCACTTGGTAAAGATACTTTTTTACTATCACGCGATGTAGAGAATTATTTGCGTGCTCATAAAATTATAGACGGCGGCTTACAAACCAAAAAATCACTGAATGCAGCCCAAGCCTTTTTTAATGAAATGCAAAAGCAAAGTGGTTTAAGTATGCAAGAGCTAAGCTTAATTGTGGCCTATGGTGTAGGTGATAACCGCGTGGGTATAAGTCAGCAATAATAGGAATTACCATGAAATTAGTGCCAAGATACACAGATATTGCGGAAAACTTCGCAATTGAAGATTTCCCTGCAAGTGTTGCCTCCCCTCAGTTATTGCTGTGGAACGAGAGCTTAGCAAAACAGTTTAATATTAATGTCGCTGATGATTTACGTGCTAATACTTTTAGCGGTAATGAAAAGCAGGCGATTCCTGCAGTTGCACTTGGTTACTCTGGGCACCAATTTGGACATTTTTCACCACGTTTAGGTGACGGACGAGCCCACTTATTAGGGGCTATTACTGACAATGAAAACCAGTTATGGGATATTCAATTAAAGGGCTCTGGCGCTACTCCTTATTCAAGAGGGGGTGATGGCCGTTGTGCACTTGGGCCCGCTATTCGTGAATACGTAATGAGCGAAGCAATGCATGCACTAGGCATTAAAACTACCCGATGTTTAGCGGTCGTTGGCAGCGGTGAAACGGTTTATCGCAACCCACCACAAGCAGGCGCAATAGTGACTCGTTTAGCAACCAGTCATATTCGCGTTGGCTCGTTTCAATATTTAGCGACGCAAGGCGATGTTGAAGGGCTTAAAAATTTAGCCGATTTAGCTATAGAGCGACATTATCCAGAAATAACCGACACCGGACCACAGCGCTATTTGGCATTTTTAGGCGCTGTGATTAAAAACCAAGTTAAGCTAGTTGTGAGCTGGATGCGTGTTGGCTTTATTCATGGAGTAATGAATACTGATAATACGCTAGTGAGCGGAGAAACCATTGATTACGGCCCCTGCGCTATGATGAATAATTTTGATTTTGACACCGTATTTAGCTCTATCGATAAACAAGGTCGGTATGCCTTTGGGAATCAGCCAAATATGGCTAACTGGAACTGTGCACGCTTGGCCGAGAGTTTAATACCACTTATTAATGATGATGACGAGCAGGCTGTTACGTTAATGACACCATACATTAATAGCTTTGCTGAGCAATTTAATATTGAGTTTACTGCTATGTGGGAACAAAAACTGGGTTTAAATGAATCTAGCAGCAGTGATGGCGAGTTAATCGCAGAGTTGTTAACACTATTAAAAGATAACCAGCTCGATTACACCAATACCTTCGATGCGCTTACTGAATCCTTAAAAGAAGAAACAGTAATACCTGAGTCGCTAATTGAATGGAGAGCTAAGTGGGTAAGCTTAACTGACAATAATAGTTATGAAGTAATGAGAGCTGCAAATCCTCGTGTAATACCGCGTAATCATGTGATCGAAGAAATAATTACACAATATAACGCTACAGGGTCTAGTGAGTTACTACAGCGCTTTATAAAAGTAGCGGGTAGCCCGTATTCTGATAGTGAAAAATTATCAGAATTTCAAACTTCACCGATAAATGATAATGATTACCAGACCTTTTGTGGTACTTAATTCTTAACATTTAATATAACTACATGATTAAAAAGAGTCATTTTTTAATCAAATATGCGCATATATCTAGGGGAATGTTAATTCTGATGGTATTATGCGCCGAATTAAAGCCAAGCAATATTTCTTTGCATTTATAAGTGCATTTAATTGCTCTTACATTCCTTGCTAAGTACTAATTTACAAAAAACTACTATATTTATTTTTCAATAAAGTTTCAATTTCGCCTATAGTAAGTGGATGTGTGTTGTGACAGGGCATAGAAAAAAGTTATAAACTTTATTTTCGTTAAGTATTGATTAACAAAGGCTCAGTTAGTCTATATAAAACTGATTGAGCTAGTATCGATTAGCTACAATTTAAAATTGTTCAAATGGGAAGAAAACAATGAAATTAAAATCACTTACAATTGCAATCGCGTTGGCTGCAACTAGCGCATCTACATTCGCTGCTGATAAAGAAGAAGGTTTCTACATTGGCGCATTTGGCGACTACTATGACGCATCTTGGAAAAACATGCGTGCTCAAGCTGGTCTTGACGTAAATGAATCAACTGGCTGGGGTGTTGAAGCTGGTTACCGTTTCAGTGATTACTGGAGCGCACGTCTTGAATATGCAGATATGGATTTTAATGCTTTTGATAAAGTTGCTGGTAACCGCAACAGTATTGATGGCGAGCGTTACGGTATTGATGCTCTTTACCATTTAAATGGCGGTCCTTTCTACGGTCTTTTCGGTATTAAAGAAATGGACGTAGTAGATGACAACACATTCTTAAATGCAGGTGTTGGTTACCAACATTTCATTACAGATGGCTTATTTGTTAATGCTGAAACAGCTGTATACCAAGGTCTTGACCGTGGTTACACTGATGTAGGCGCTAAAATAGGTATTAACTACTTATTCGGCCAAAATTCAGCACCAGTTGAGCCAGTTAAGCCAGCTCCTGAAGTTGTTGAAGTAGCTGTAGCTCCTACAGATAGCGACAACGATAACATTGCTGATGCAGACGATAAGTGTGCTAACACACCTATGACTGATGCAGTTGATGGCACTGGTTGTACTTTATATGAAGATAAAGAAGTAACTGTAAGCTTATTAGTGACTTTCCCTAACAATGCTTCAGCAGTATCTACTCAGTACTTAAACGATATTGAAAAAGTATCTGCATTCTTAAAAGAGTACCCAGATACAACAGTACTTTTAGAAGGTCACACTTCTTCTGTAGGTAAAGCAACTTACAACAAATGGTTATCTAAAAAACGTGCTGATGCAGTAGCTGAGCAATTAGTTTCTGATGGCATTGCTAAAGACCGTATTACTACAGTTGGTTTAGGTGAAGAGCGTCTTAAAAATGATGCAAACACTAAAGCTGCAAATGCAGAAAACCGTCGTGTAGAAGCGCATATCAAAACTATCAAAAACGTTAAAGTTTTACGTTAATTAAATAGTTTGTAATAAAAACCCAGCCAAGTGCTGGGTTTTTTTATGGCTATAATAAATTAATATTGGTTAATGGTAATGATTATTACTTAATAAGTATTCATGAAAATAGTTTTTACTACAACCACTATTCATAGTATTTATAATCGGTATAATCAGTTGCGCAACTGGATGGATTTTCATCTATCCATAAAAGCTTTATAATTACGCGTTAGAATACTATAAGTATTGGGTAACTTATTTGCGCTTGAAGCGCTACCGGATACTTTCACGTCACCAAGAGGGCAATATTGTGCTACAAGAATATCGTAAACACGTAGAAGAACGTGCCGCGTTAGGTATCGTACCAGCGCCATTAGATGCTCAGCAAACTGCTGATCTTATTGAATTAATAAAAACTCCACCAGCAGGTGAAGAAGAATTCATTTTAGATTTGTTCATTCAGCGTATACCAGCAGGTGTTGATGATGCTGCTTATATTAAAGCGGGATTTTTAGCAGCTTTAGCTAAAGGTGAAACTAATTCTCCACTTGTTTCTAAAGAAAAAGCGGCAGAATTGTTAGGTACAATGTTGGGCGGTTACAATATCGCACCAATGATTGACCTACTTGATGACGAAACACTTGCACCAATCGTAGTTAAAGGCCTTTCAAATACATTACTTATGTTTGATGCGTTCTACGATGTAGAAGAAAAAGCAAAGGCGGGTAACACATTCGCTAAGCAAATTATCGAATCTTGGGCAAATGCAGAATGGTTTACTAATAAGCCAGCTGTTGCTGAAAAGATCTCAGTTACTGTATTTAAAGTAACTGGCGAAACAAATACTGATGACTTGTCACCTGCACCAGATGCATGGTCTCGTCCAGACATCCCACTTCATGCTTTAGCAATGCTAAAAATTGAACGTGACGGTATTACACCTGATAAAGCGGGCGAAGTAGGTCCAATTACTCAGCTTGAAGAATTAAAAACTAAAGGTTTACCACTTGCTTACGTAGGTGATGTTGTTGGTACGGGTTCTTCTCGTAAGTCTGCAACTAACTCTGTACTTTGGTTTATGGGCGATGATATCCCGTTCGTACCAAACAAGCGTGTTGGCGGTGTATGTTTAGGTAATAAAATTGCTCCAATCTTCTTCAACACAATGGAAGATTCAGGCGCATTACCAATCGAATTAAATGTTGATGAACTCAACATGGGTGAGCAAATCGACATTTATCCGTACGAAGGTGTTGTTAAGCAACATGGTACTGATAAAGTGATTTCTACTTTTGAACTTAAATCTGATGTGATTTTAGATGAAGTTCGTGCTGGTGGTCGTATTCCACTAATTATCGGTCGTGGTTTAACTGATAAAGCGCGTACATCTCTTGGCTTAGGCGCAACTGATATATTTAAGGTACCAACAGCAACAGAAGTTTCTGATAAAGGCTTCACACTAGCGCAAAAAATGGTTGGTAAAGCTTGTAACGTTGCAGGTATTCGCCCAGGTCAGTACTGTGAGCCTAAAATGACAACTGTTGGTTCGCAAGATACAACAGGTCCTATGACACGTGATGAACTTAAAGATTTAGCATGTTTAGGTTTCTCTGCAGATTTAACAATGCAGTCATTCTGTCATACATCAGCTTATCCTAAGCCTATCGATGTAAGCACTCATCATACGCTTCCTGATTTCATCATGAACCGTGGCGGTGTTTCACTTCGTCCAGGTGATGGTATTATTCATTCGTGGTTAAACCGTATGTTATTACCAGATACCGTAGGTACTGGTGGTGATTCACATACACGTTTCCCATTAGGTATTTCATTCCCAGCAGGTTCGGGTGCAGTAGCATTCGCAGCAGCAACGGGTGTTATGCCACTTGATATGCCTGAATCTATTTTGGTTCGTTTTAAAGGCGAAATGCAACCAGGTATCACGTTACGTGACCTTGTTCATGCAATCCCTTACTACGGTATCAAACAAGGTTTATTAACAGTTGAGAAAAAAGGTAAAATTAACGAATTCTCTGGTCGCGTACTAGAAATTGAAGGCGTTGAGCACCTTACTGTTGAGCAAGCGTTTGAATTATCAGATGCATCTGCAGAGCGTTCTGCAGCTGGTTGTACAGTTAAGCTTTCTAAAGAGTCTATCTCTGAGTACCTTGAATCTAACATTGTTATGCTTAAGTGGATGATTTCTGAAGGTTACGGAGATGTACGTACGATTGAACGTCGTATTACTGCAATGCAAGATTGGTTAGCTAACCCAGAACTAATGGAAGCTGACGCTGATGCAGAGTACAAGCATATCGTTGAAATTGATTTAGCTGAGATTAAAGAGCCAGTTCTTTGTGCTCCAAATGACCCAGATGATGCGCGTCTTCTTTCTGATGTTGCGGGCGAGAAAATTGATGAAGTATTCATCGGTTCTTGTATGACTAACATTGGTCACTTCCGTGCTGCTGGTAAGTTGCTTGATGGCTTTAAAGGTCAACTTCCGACTCAGCTTTGGGTTGCTCCACCTACTAAGATGGACAAAGACCAACTTACAGAAGAAGGTTACTACGGTATTTTTGGTCGTGTTGGCGCACGTATCGAAACTCCAGGTTGTTCACTATGTATGGGTAACCAAGCACGTGTTGCAGATAAAGCAACGGTTGTGTCTACCTCTACACGTAACTTCCCTAACCGTTTAGGTAATGGCGCAAACGTATTCTTAGCATCATCTGAGCTTGCTGCAATTGCTGCAATCATAGGTAGACTACCTACAGCTGCTGAGTACCAAGAATATGCAGCGAAGATCAATGCAACGGCTTCAGATACATACCGTTACTTGAACTTCCATCGTATGCCTGCTTACACTAAAAAAGCAGACAACGTGATTATTCAACAAGCTGTATAATTTTTAGAGTTTGTTTAAAAACCCGCTTAGGCGGGTTTTTTATTGGCTAAAATAAATATTAGATAGTTCATGCTTCTTTTTTTATATTATTGTATTAAATCTAGTCTCAAGTTACTTTTAAAGTAATTAATCGCGCAAAAATTCCTATCAAAATGCATTAAAATCCTCATCAATATTCTCATTATTTTAGGCGAGATTTTATGACAGCATTAAACAACCAGAATTTACTGCAACTACGTTTTGTTAACCAAGCAAATATTGATTTGGTTAAGCCTTCTTTTGATAACCTGCCTGCTAATCCTTATGCAGATGGTGCCTTTCGTAAACGTCGTTACTCAGTAGTTAAAATGCAAAATGGTGAAATAAAGCTACAGCAAGCCAAAGCATTTGTTCAAGACGATTCAATTAATACTTTTCAAGGTAATGTAGAGCGTACTTACGAAAACCTAGAGCAAAGTTTACTTGAGTCAGAAGGCATGAAAAGCATTGTAAATGAGTTTCGCCAACTTACCGGTATTGATGAGCAGCGCGATATTGAAATTCATCAGTTCCGTATGCTTGCTATTAACAGTGATACACCAGCAGCGCCAGAAGGCGTACATCAAGATGGTTTTGACCATGTATGTATATGCGGTGTTTCTCATGAAAATTTAGAAGGTGGCGAGCTACTTGTATACGAAAACAAGCAAGCTGAGCCTTGTTTTAAAATGGAAATAAAAGACGGCATGTTTGCATTAATAAATGACCGTCAAGTGTGGCATAACGCAACACCTATGAACAAAATTGATGCTAGCAAACCAGGTTACCTGGATTGTTTTGTATTAACGTCTTAAGGGAGTTAGGCATGAACATAACGCAATTACGTGAGCAGTTTCCTGCATTAATGCAGACCGTTGATGGTAAATCGCCAATATTTTTAGACGGCCCAGGCGGCTCGCAGGTACCAACATCGGTGCTTAATGCGATGACAGCTTATTTAGGGCACTACAACTCAAACCTAGGTGGCGCGTTTTTTTCAAGTGATAAAACGGTTGAATTGATGGCGAATGCGCGCCAAGCCGCTGCTGACTTACTTAATGCACCTAGCTCACAACAAATTGTGTTTGGTCCAAACATGACCAGCCTAACGTTTAGTTTTAGCCGTGCTATTTCACGCGACTGGCAAGCTGGCGATGAAATAATTGTAACCAATGCCGATCACTTCTCAAATGTATCGTCGTGGCAGCAAGCCGCAGAAGATAAAGGCGTTGTTGTAAATACAGCGCTTATTAACGAAGCAGATTGCAGCTTAGATATGGTGCAATTTGAAAGCTTATTAAACAGCAATACTAGGCTTGTAGCGGTAACGTATGCGTCAAATACCACAGGTTCAATTAATAATATTAAACGCATTGTAGAGCTTGCTCACGCTGTAGGCGCACTTGTTTATGTTGATGCTGTACATTACGCACCGCACGAACTTGTTGATGTACAAGCGCTTGATTGCGACTTTTTAGCCTGCTCTGCATATAAGTTTTTTGGCCCGCATTTAGGTATGGTTTACGGTAAAAAAGAACATTTAGAAGGGTTTACACCGTACAAGGTAGAACCCGCTAAAGACGTAGCGCCAAGTCGCTGGGAAACCGGTACACAAAGCTTTGAAGCAATGGCGGGTTTTATCGCGGCAGTTGATTACATTGCGGCAATAAGCGAGCTTGATGATAGCCATTCACGCCGCGAAAAGTTAAGCGTGGCCTTTACTAAAACTAAACAGCATGAAATGGCGCTTAGTGAGCACTTTTTAACACGCTTAGTTAATTACCCACGCATTAAGTTGTTTGGTATTGATGACTTTGATCGCTTGAATGAGCGTACACCTACTTTTGCTTTAATTTTTGAAGGGCTTGAGCCACGCGCCGTTTCAGAGTTTTTAGGAAAGCAGCATATATGCGTGTGGGATGGTAATTTTTACGCGCAAGGTTTATGCAAGCAGCTAGATGTGCTTGATAAAGGCGGTGTAGTGCGCATTGGTTGTATGCACTACAACACTATTAAAGAGCTTGATCAACTGTTTGATCTATTTGATGAGCTACTAGGTTAATCATATAAGCTTTGGTGCGCTAACTTTTTGGCGCACCATATATTTGTTCTGCACGATTAAACAGCACCCACGAGGTTAAAATATACTTATCGTTTGATACTGGCTTATTACCTCTATGAGTATGTGTAAAGTAGCCTGGGGCTATTACCATAGTGCCTTTTTTAGGTGCTATTTTACGGTTTTGATAGTAAAACTCAGTTTCACCACCTTCCTCTACATCGTTTAAATAAAACATAAATAACAACACGCGATGCAAAGCTTCATTGTGCTGTAGCTGCGGGTAAACTTCACTGTGCCAGTAAGGATAGCCACCCTTATTTACTTCGTATTTTTGCGCCTGGATATTGCCAAGTCTAAAAATTTGCTGCACTAAAACAGGTAGTTGCGGTTTACCTACTTCTTCAAAATTGTCTTGAGTTAAATCGACTACTTCACCTGTTTTTGGGTGATAGACCTTTAATCCAAACGCCCCAATCATCATAAAAATATGTTCTTCAACATACTTAAAAACATGCTGTGCAGTCGTTTGTTGTATATGTTTTAATTGTTGTGCATATTCGGGGTGATTATTTAAATGCAGATCGTGGCTGTCTTTTTTCTTTAAGTCGACACCGCCCGATGTTACCCCTTGTTTTACATGCGGGCTTTGCGCGAATGTGGTAATAAATTCATCGCAAAACTCATCGCTTAATGCGTTATCAATAACGCGTATAAAGTCCGTCATGGTTTACCTTTATATAATTATTATTGGATTTTTATGTTTATTGAAAAAGTGATGCCGCGCTTTAGCGAAACAGATGCACTCGGACACATTAACAATACCGTACTCCCTGTATGGTTTGAAGTCGCGCGTGGACCTATTTTTAAGTTTTTTACACCGGACTTAAATCCACATGATTGGAAGTTGATAATTGCCAAAGTAGAAGTGTCGTTTGTAGGCGAATTATTTTATGGCCACGAAGTGACAGTAAAAACCTCTGTAGAGCATATAGGCACTAGTTCTTTTACGCTGAGACAAGAAGCATGGCAACACGATAAGTGCTGCGCAATAGGTAAGGCCGTTATGGTGAGGTACGATTTTATTGCTAAATCAAAGCAAGCGCTTAGCATTGATGAAAAAGCGGCGCTTAATGAGCATATATGCCAAAGCAGTTAACCTTACGAGGCTTATATTTTATATAAGCTCGTGCTGAGCTGAATTATTGTAAATATATGACGGCAACTGTGAATTTTTGTCGAGAAATTTTAACGCATTTAGATTGAGTTACAGGCTCCAGTTATATACTATTTATAATATATATTGTTGCGCCGTTATAACAGGAAATGTTAATTCGGTAATTTGATTGGAGTATGCGTGTGACATCTATTGCCAGTGACCAACCTTTACAAGTTATTCAGCTCAGTGATGGTGAAAATTTAACAGCTGAAATTTTGCCGTTTGGCGCAACAATAAAAAGCATTAAATTTAAAAAACAAGAGATGACGCTTAGCGTCGATGACCCTCAATACTATCTTGAAAACCCATTTTATCTTGGCGCTACAGTAGGTCGATACGCTAATCGCATTGCAAAGGGGCGTTTTAACTTATCTGGTACGCAGTATCAACTGGAAGCAAATAACGGTCCTAATAGCCTGCACGGCGGCGTTAAAGGCTTTAATAAAGTACTTTGGCAAGTAACCAAACAAACTGAAAGTGAAGTTGAGCTTTATTATTGCTCTCCCGACGGCGAACAAGGTTTCCCTGGTGAGTTGCAGGTTTGGCAAACTATTAGCGCTAAAAACGGCGAGCTTACTCTGCACTTTAAAGCGCTAACCAATAAAGAAACGCTCGTTAACTTTACCAACCATTGTTACTTTAATCTTGATGGCAGCGAATCAATTAATGAACACCTTGTTCAAGTTAATACCAATTACTATCTTCCTATCGATAAAACCAGTATTCCACTTAATGAATCCGCTTTAGTTACAGGCACCTGCTTTGATTTTACCAAGCCAGCTCAAGTTGGTGCGGCATTAAGCGCCATTCATCCTCAGTTAGAAGCTGGAAATGGTTTTGATCACTGCTATATTTTTAATGATGACAGCAGTTTAAAGACGATGGCTACATTAACTTCGCCACACACGAAGGTTGATTTAACCCTTAAAAGCACTCAGCCAGGTATGCAACTATATACTGCTAACTTTGTTGGTGCGCCTTTTAAAGCACGGCAAGCTTTGTGTTTTGAAGCGCAAAACTGGCCTGATGCGCCAAATCGTGAAAATTTCCCAAAAGCTAATTTATTGCCGGGAGAGGATTACGAGCAGGTTATTATTTACTCTTTTTCTGAGTGAATGCAGCCTTTCAATGTTAATTTAAAGAAAATTAAAAGCAAAAATACGGTGATTAAATGCTATCTATAATTCAGGAAAAGGTTGCACTTTTTGCTGTTTTAAAGTATTTATAATATAAATAGTATTTGAAACTATATGCACTACCACAACGACACAACGACTACACACAATCAGGAGTTTTTAAAAAATGATAATTAACAATAAGTTATCGTTCAACAAGAAAACCGCGATCAGTATTGCTATCACTGGCATATTGGCAAGCGGAAACGTTGCAGCTCAAGGCGCTGAAGGCAATACGCCTACAGTAGTAAATGAAGATGTTGAAGTTATCGCAGTAACGGGTATCCGCAGCAGCTTACGTTCATCAATGTTGGATAAAAAAGCATCTAATGTTGTTACAGACGGGATTAAAGCAGAAGATCTTGGTAAATTTCCTGATTTAAACGTAGCAGAATCTCTGCAACGTATTACAGGTGTAGCAATTGACCGTAGTGGTGGTGAAGGCCAAGCGGTAACTATTCGTGGTTTTGGTCCACAATTTAATACTGTACTTGTTAATGGTCGTCAAATTGCGACAGACAGTGCAGGTCGTGAATTTAATTTTGATGTATTAGCAGCAGATCAAATCACCGGTGCTGATATTTATAAAAGTAATACTGCAATGCTTCAAGAAGGCGGCATTGGTGGTACGGTTAACGTAACTACAGCACGCCCTTTTGATTTTGGTGGTTTACATATTTTAGGTTCAGTTAAAGGTATGTACGAAAGCCTTTCTGAAGAAGTATCTCCATCAACATCATTCTTAATAAGTAATACGTTTAACGATGACAAGCTAGGTGTGCTTTTTGCCATCACTAATCAACAACGTAAACTTCAAAATAACCAAATTTTAACGGCAGGTTGGCGCGGTGGCCAAACAATATCTAACCCAACTGATGGTGTATTGTTTGAAAATGCCTACATTCCACGTAACTGGGACCAAGTAGTTGATGAGCAAGACCGTGAACGTACAAACGCAAGTTTAGTACTTCAATATGCACCATCTGACGATGTTACGATTACGGTTGATGGAATGATTTCAAAATTTGAAGTTGATTCGTCAGTGCGTGATTTAGCATCTTGGTTCGAACCAGACCGTGTAGGCAGCGCAACAATTGATGCTGAAACGGGTACGCTTTTAACTTTCTCTCAAGAAGTTGGCTTAGGCGCGCCAAGTGGCGACCCTGCAAGTGACTTTGTATCACATACACGTAACTCACGTGATGTAACTAATAAAGCATTTGGTATTAATGTTGACTGGCAAGTAAACGAGTCACTAAAAGCAAAATTTGATGTATCTCGCTCAACAGCTGAAAACGACCGTGCAGGTAATGATCGTTTTAACGTAGTGGGTATTATTAACAGCTATACTTTTGATGGTACAGGCAGCATTCCTACCGTACAGCATGATGGCTTTGAAAATGGTTCATTGCCAGATCCAAGCCTAGCGCGTCTTCATTACAACGAAATTGGTAACCAATTTACTGATGAAGATGAAATCACTGAAGTAAAAGCCGATTTTGAATACGTGCCAGATAAAGGCCCAGTAGAGCGTATTAACTTTGGTGCTTATCGCCAAGAGCGTGAAAAATCTAGCTTCCAAATTTTTGGTAGCCAATGTCAATTTTGTGGTTACGGTACACAAGCACCGCTTGATGAAATTGATTTTGAAGCATACACAGCGAGTAATTACTTCCCTGGTTTGATCGATACATTTTATAGCTACGATGGCGATAAAATGCTTGATTACTTAGCCGATCAAGGTTTCCCAGTAGAGCCAACGCTACAAAATAACCGTTACACAATTAACGAAGACATCACTAGTTTATACATGGACTTTACGCTTGGTTTTGATTTAGCTGATATGCCAGTAACCGTTAATATGGGTGCTCGTTACTCAGAAACTGATATTGAAGTTGCTGCAATACAAAGCTTTATTAGCGATGTAGTTCCAACTTCAGATGCGACATTGTTTGCTAACGTATTTGGCCCTGCGACTAATATTGAACAAGGTACTAGCTACTCAAACTTACTACCGTCTTTCAACGTTAAGCTTGAGCTACAAGATAATATGATTTTACGTTTTGCCGCGTATGATAGTATTACTCGTCCAACTATGTCTCAGTTATCTCCTGCGACAAACTTTAACGAGCCACGTCGTCAAAACTTAACGGCAAGTGGTGGCAATCCAGCACTTAAACCATTCCAATCAGAAAACTGGGATATCTCTTACGAGTGGTACTACAACGATGCTAACTTATTTAGCTTTGCAGTATTTAGTAAAGAAGTTGACGACTTTATTGTTACATTAACGGGTGCAGAAACATACGAAATGTCTGACCGTTCAGGTCCTGATTTTGCGTGTACTACATGTACAGACCAAACAGATGACGAACTTATTGGTAGCTCAGAAGTTTACACTGTAAGCCGTCCTCAAAATGGTGAGTCTGCAACTGTAACCGGCTTTGAAGTCGGTGTTACTCACATGTTTGAAAATGGCTTTGGCTTTATTGCCAATGCGACTGTTGTGAATAGCGACATTAATGTAGGTGATGATACAACTCAAACATTTGCACTTGAAGGTTTGGGCGATTCACAAAACTTAGTATTGTTTTATGAGCAAGACAACTGGCAAGCACGTGTTGCATTTAACAACCGTGAAGGCTTTTTACGCTTAGTTGATAACGGCTTCAATGGTGAACCAGTGAACGTAGAAACGTACGGCCAGTGGGATATTAGTGCAAGCTACGATATTAACGAAAACTTCACTATTTTTGCAGAAGGCATCAATATCACTGAAGAAGAGTTAGTACAAACAGGTCGTTTTGCTAACCAAATTTATTCAGTGGAAGATAATGGCTCACGTTACGCGTTTGGTATTCGCGGATCGTTTTAATTAATGTTTGAGGCGAACTTCTCGCCTCTTGTTTCATTGCAACACATTAGTGCTAATACCAATTAGGTTAATTTAACAGTAATGTATATTAGTTAACCTAATTGGCTAAAATGAAGCCACATTAAATCCAAATGCCCTACCGGGCATTTGTTGTATAAAACGTTATCAAAGATACTCAAAGAGTAGTCCATTATGAATAAAACAATAAAAACAATCGCAGTAATTGGTGGCGGCACAGCAGGATGGTTGAGCGCTGCAATTATAGCTTCGTATCACCAAGGTAAAAATGGTGATGGCTTAAAAGTGATGTTGGTTGAATCGTCAGATATTCCAACAATTGGTGTAGGTGAAGGTACCTGGCCCACGATGAAAAACACACTTCAGCAAATAGGTTTGCGTGAAGTTGATGTATTTAAAGCCTGTAACGCTACCTTTAAGCAAGGTGGTAAATTTGTAAATTGGACGCACGGCAACAACGACTTTTACTACCATCCATTTACTGTACCGCTAGGCTACGGCCGCATAGATTTAGCCCCTTATTTAGATAATGTTGAAGACTTTGCACAGCAAACTAATTTTCAACATGATATTTGCGAAGCAAGCTTAGCCCCAAGAGGTATAGCGCAAGGTGAATATCAAGGTAACTGTAATTACGCTTATCACTTAGATGCCGGCGCTTTTGCAGTAATGCTTAAACAACATTGTAAAAGTAAGCTTGGTGTAGAGCATATTATTGGTACTGTTGATCAGGTAAAACTTGATGACGATGGTGCAATAAATGAGCTTACTCTAAAAGATCAAACCCGCATTATAAGCGCCGATTTATTTATAGACTGTACTGGTTTTTCATCATTGTTATTAGGCCAAGCGCTCAACGTACCGTTTAAAAAAATGGACCACGTGCTATTTAACGACAGCGCACTGGCGATGCAAGTCCCTTACGATGAAAACGATGACTCCTTAGCCAGCCATACCATAGCAACAGCGCAAAACGCTGGATGGATTTGGGATATAGGTTTAACGCATCGCCGTGGTGTAGGGCATGTATATTCAAGCAAATTTTTATCAGACGATGAAGCAGAGCAAAACTTACGAAACTATTTAGGGGATGGAGCAAACGGTTTAACTGCCCGTAAAATTAGCTTTGAGTCGGGCTACCGTGAGAAGTTTTGGCATAAAAACTGTGTTGCAGTGGGTATGTCAGCAGGGTTTGTAGAGCCGCTTGAAGCAACCGCTATTATGCTTGTTGAAATTTCAGCACGCTTTGTAGCAGAGCACATGCCAGCAGATACACAAGTAATGCCTATAGTAGCTAAACGCTTTAACGAGCAGATGGATTACCGCTGGCAGCGTATTATCGACTTTTTAAAGCTGCATTACATGCTAACCAAGCGCCCAGAACCTTACTGGCAAGCACATGTACAGCCCAATACTATTCCACAAACCCTGCAAGAAGATTTACTTCTTTGGGGAAGCCGTGGCCCGCTTATTCAAGATTTTCATGGCGCATTAGAGTTATTCCCAGCCGCCAGCTACCAGTACGTTTTATATGGTATGGGCTTCAAACCAGACTTTACTAAACAGGCTTATTTGTATTCACAAGACGCGCAAGCCAAACAAATAATTGAACGTAACAGCCAGCTTACACAGCAGATGTTGCAAACTTTGCCGTCACACCGCGCTTATATTGAGCAGTGGTTAGCGGCTAACCCAGTTTAAGGATGTGTAACTATGGCTATTAGTGAACTAGTAAACACCAAACACCAAACATTAAAAATTAACCCTAATGCAGGTGTTGAATATGCAAAAACGCAGCATTTAGTTAATTTAAGAGCTAACGAAGTGGCAAAAGCAGCCTGCGACTTACCTATTTTTTTAGCACGTAATACACAAAATGGTAGTTATACCGTATCAGCGTTAACCAGCTTTAGTGCAGGTCAAAGTTTATTGGTTAATAACAACCAATGGCAGGCACTTTACACACCGGTATGTATACAAACTCACCCTCTTTATTTAATGACCCGTGAAGCAAATAGCAGCGACTACTTTATTGCGATTGATGATCAAAGCTCAGCCGTAAATACGCAGCAAGGCGAGGCACTATTTGATGCTAAAGGTAAGCCAAGCTTATTTTTAAATTCACAGCAAAAGCTACTTGAGAGCGATTTAAAAAATGATTATCAAACGTATCAATTTACCCAAGAAGTAGCGCGCTTAGGGCTTATTAAAAACATAGATATTGTATTGCAGTTTGAACAAGGCGAAACCCAAACTATTCAAGGTTTGAGCACCGTTGATGAAGACAAACTGCAAACTTTAGATAGCGATACCGTTGCAAACTTACACAAGCAAGGTTACCTAAGTGTGCTTAACAGTATGCTTATTTCACTGTTTCAGTTAAATGCATTGGTAAAGCTGCACAACCAACGTCCCGAACTTATGCCTTTAAAGCAAATTAAGTTAGAACTAAGTCGAGATGCGCACGCGCTGTAGCGTGCACTTTTTTATTACACAGACATTGCGCGTAACGCGTAGGAGACACACACATGTCAGATAACATTTTACAGCTGGTGGTTTTTGTTTTTGTCACCGCTTTAATTGGTGGCCTTACTTATTGGAAATGCCGAGGCCAAAATCGTAATAACGGACAAAGCCAAACCAAAGAGTATTTTTTAGCGGGCGGTGGCCTTACTTGGATGTTTGTTGCAGGTTCAATAACACTTACTAACTTAAGTACCGACCAACTAGTGGGTATGAATGGTAACCAAATGGCTTTGCTTGTTTGGTGGGAGCTTGCGGCGATTATTGGCTTAATTATTTTAGCCAAAGTGTTTATTCCTGTTTATTATAAATACAACTGTACAACGACCACAGAGCTTTTAGAAAAGCGCTATAACAACAAACATATTCGCGCTGTTATTGGGGGATTATTCTTTTTAGGTAATGCACTTATTTACATGCCAGCGGTAATTTACTCAGGTGCGCTGTTTATGCAAACCATGTTTAAGGTTGATATTCCGCTAATGTATATTGCCACCGCATTTGCCATTGTAGGTGCTATTTATGCGTTTTTTGGCGGCCTGCGAGCTGTTGCTGTATCGGATACCTACAATGGCATACTTGTACTAGGTATGGCTGTTTTAGTCGTGTTTTTAGCACTTAATGCGATTGATTATGACTTTACGGGTATTCCTGAGGAGCGCTTAACACTCATAGGCGATACTGACTCACCTATTCCGTGGCCAACACTTTTAACCGGTATGATCTTTATTCAAATGTATTACTGGGGTACTAACCAAACAATTACACAACGAGCAATGGCAGCACCTAATGTTAAAGAAGCGCAAAAAGGTATATTTGCCGCAGCGGGTATTCGCTTTTTAATCGTCCCTGCAATTGTGGTATTACCGGGTATTATTTCGTTTAAACTTTATGGCGATATTGGCGACGCTGCTTATGGTCGAATTGTGGGTGATGTAATGCCAGCATGGTTAACCGGTGTGTTCGCAGCGGCAATGGCAGCAGCTGTACTCTCTACTTACAACAGCTTATTAAATTCAGCTACAGCACTATATGTGTGTGACATTCACGAAGCGTACTTTAATAAAGAGCCAAGTGTTGTAAAGCTAAGTGGTTACGTAACATTGCTACTAACAAGTTTAACACTGGTACTTGTACCAATTTACCAGCAAGCAGATAGCATTATTAACTTACTACAGCAATTAAATGGCTTATTAAGTATGCCTATATTCTCTATTTTTGTAGTGGGCTTATTATTTAAAAATGTGGATGCACGAGCGGGTATTGCTGCAGTAATTTTAGGTGTGGTTATGTATGGCATGCTTACATTTGCAAACTCACCACTACATACTGACATTCATTACATTCACTTAATGCCAATTACACTGATTGTATGTGTAGCCTTTGCATTGATAGTAAATAAAGTGGTATTTGGTTTAAATGCGCAGTGGGCAGGTAAAACACCGGCACTTGATGACGCAGGCCAAGCACAAGTACAAAAATAACGTATAAATAGTTTAAGCTGACAAAGTCGGTCATGGGGAAACTCTGGCCGATTTTTTTATATGTATTAAAAGCAACATGACAACTTCAAAGCTAAGGTTAGTTTAATACTTTTTATTACAGTGGTACTTCCAGTGAGTTTATCTGACTATTTGCGATGTAAAGACTATCAAAATCTAATTTATATGATATATACTATTATTATTGAATGTCACTGTCTGATAGATTGTGACTCAAGCAATGAGATACATTTAGTACATAGTGTAGCTTACTAATTTTCGTTATATTTATAACTCACACAATGAACAAGAGGATAGGAGAATCATGGCCGACACTAAATCATTTTATCGATTAGACAGTGTAAACAGCACCGTTATTTTCGACTGCCAGAGCAAAACACCGGCGTTACTGTACTTTGGTAAACGCCTATCTGAGCAAACAACAGAAACAATGCTAACTCAGCTTGCTACGCGTCAAGAAGTAAAATGTGCCGTGGTTCAAGAAGCGCCTATTTCTCTATCTCCATTACTAGGTGAGGGCTTTACTGGTGCGCCAGGGCTTGAGCTAGTAAACGACTCAATCGCATGGTCAGTAGGGCCAGAGCTTCAAGAAGTGCGACAGCCTTCAAGTGCGACCGTTGAGTTTGTAAGCGTAGATAAGCTTCGTGGTATTGAAGTAGTGCACAGCATTACACTTGATAAAAACACTGATGTACTAAGCGCACATACTGTATTAACTAATTTAGGCGACTTACCGCTAAGCGTGAACTTTTGCGCAGCACCAACATTTCAGCTACCAGATAGCGTAAGCAAAATAGTGAGCTTTGAAGGTCGTTGGTCAAATGAATTTCAACGTCAATCGGTTGATTTAGTTTTAGGCAGTTTTGTTCGCGAAAACCGTAAAGGCAAAACATCACACGATGTGTTTCCTGGTTTATTAGTGCATAACGAAAATGCAGGCGAGCAACACGGCGAATGTTACGGCTTTCATTTAGGTTGGAGTGGCAATAATAAACTACGCGCAGAGCTTTTAGCTGAAGGTCGTCGTTATGTACAAATGGGTGAGCTATTACTTCCTGGTGAGCTTACGCTTGCTAAAGGTCAAACGTATCAAAGCCCGAGCATTTATGGCTCGTTTTCGAGTGAAGGTTTTAGTGCGCTTTCTCGTAATTTTCATCGTTTTGTTAAAGCTAATTTACTTAGCCAAGCACAGCGTGAAAAAACACGCCCTGTGCATTACAACACATGGGAAGGTATATACTTTGATCACGATGTAGATACGCTTAAGCAACTAGCCGACAAAGTAGCGCCGTTAGGCATTGAACGTTTTGTACTTGATGATGGTTGGTTTAAAGGCCGCCGTGGCGATAACGCTGGTTTAGGTGATTGGACAGTAGATTATAAAATTTACCCAGATGGTTTATCACCCGTTATTGATCATGTGAATAGCTTAGGTATGGAGTTTGGTATTTGGTTTGAACCAGAAATGGTTAACCCAGATAGTGATTTATACCGCGCGCATCCAGATTGGGTTTTAGGATCTGAAAACAACGAACAGTTAAGCTTTAGAAATCAGCTAGTACTTGATTTAACGCGCTCTGAGGTTGTTGAGTACCTATACAAAGCCATCGACGATATTTTAGTTGAATACCCAACTATTAAGTACATTAAATGGGACATGAACCGCGATATTAACCATGCGGGTAATTTTGATGGTAAGCCAGCAGTGCACCAGCAAACATTAGCACTTTATCGTTTAATTGACCGTATTAAAGCGGCGCACCCAGGGCTTGAAATAGAAAGCTGTTCGTCAGGTGGTGCACGTGTAGATTACGGCGTACTTGCACACACGGACCGTGTATGGACGTCAGATTCAAACGATGCGCTTGACCGCCTTGAAATACAGCGTGGATGTTCGTTCTTCTTTCCATCGTCGGTTATGGGTGCACACGTAGGCCCACGCGATTGTCATATCACAGGGCGTAATGTAAGTATTGAAATGCGTGCTGCGGTATCAATGTTTGGCCACATGGGCATTGAAATGGACCCACGTGAACTGACCGATCACGAATACAACGCACTTAAAGCGGCAATAGCACTTCATAAAGAGCATCGTGAGTTTATTCATGCTGCCGATTTATACCGCCTAGATAGCGACGATTTATCAATTAACTTTGGTTTAATCGATGAGCAAAAAACAAAAGCGTTATTTGCGTATAACAGCGTTCGCGAAACACCGCGTACAGCGCCTAATAAATTACGTTTTGTTGGCCTAGATGGCGATGCGCAGTACACACTTAATTTAGTGTGGCCGGTAAAATTTGAAGAGTATCGCCCATCTTCTATTGCTGCGGTAAATGGTCAAACATTTACAGGTGAAGCGCTAATGCAGTTTGGTTTACAAATGCCAATATCATTCCCGCAAACATCGCTTATATTTGAGCTTAATAAAGCTTAAATTTAACTAAGAGCAGTAAAAGGCGCTAATCGCTTTTATGCTGCTTAGCTTAGATATGAGTAGTCAGCTCTATATTGTTTAGAGCTGACTTTTTTATATCCTTAGTAAATGCAAACGAATAAATTTAGCATCTCTAACTGAGTAAGCTAATTTAGTAAATTAACTTAGTAAACTCAAAAGTATCGAAAATAGAGTGGTTACGCTTGCGCGTAATTTTGCTTATTACCCAACCAGCGTTGAATTAGTGGGTCAACAGCTTCAGGGTGTTGCTTAAGCATTTGCTGTGCAATCGGTCTTACTTGGTTAAGTATGTGCTTATCGCGGGTAAGGTCGGCAATTTTAAACTCGGCTAAACCTGTTTGTTTTGTACCAAGTACTTCACCAGGGCCACGAATTTCTAAATCGCGCTCAGCTATCACAAAACCATCGTTACTATCGCGTAGTACTCCTAATCGCTTTTGAGCGGTGTGAGACAATGGTGCGTGGTATAAAAGCACGCAATGCGATGCCGTAGCGCCACGGCCAACTCGCCCACGTAACTGATGCAGCTGTGCTAAACCTAAGCGCTCGGGGTTTTCTATAATGATTAAGCTCGCATTAGGGACATCTACACCAACTTCAATAACCGTAGTGGCAACTAAAACATGTATATTACCTGCTTTAAACTCACTCATAATGGCTTGTTTTTCAGCTGATTTCATTCGGCCATGTACTAAACCAACATTTAGCTCTGGTAGCGCTTCTTTTAACTGCAGTGCGCTGTCCTCCGCTGCTTGGCATTGCAGTACTTCAGATTCATCAATAAGTGTACAGACCCAATAAACCTGGCGGCCTTGCTCGTTACACGCTAATTTAACGCGAGCAATAATATCGTCTCTGCGAGTATCAGGAAGTGCCACTGTTGTGATTGGCGTACGCCCTGGTGGCAGCTCGTCAATCACAGAAGTTTCTAAGTCGGCGTAGGCGGTCATAGCAAGCGTACGTGGGATAGGTGTTGCGGTCATAACTAGTTGATGAGGGTAGCAATCACCAAACTTACCCTTTTCGCGTAGTGATAAACGCTGGTGGACACCAAAGCGGTGTTGTTCGTCAATAACGATAAGCACTAAGTTATTAAACTTAACTTCATCTTGGAATAAAGCGTGAGTACCTACAATCATTTGCGCCTCACCAGAGGCGATTTTTTCAAGTGTTGCTACGCGCTCTTTGCCCTTTGTTTTACCGCCAAGCCACGCAACTGTTATACCTAGTTGATTAAACCACGTTGTAAAATTAACACCATGTTGCTCTGATAAAATTTCAGTAGGTGCCATTAAAGCTACTTGAAAGCCCTGGGCAATGGCTGTTAGTGCACTAAGTGCTGCTACTAGGGTTTTACCTGAGCCTACATCGCCTTGTACTAAACGCATCATGGGATACGCGTGTTGCATGTCACCTTTAATTTCAGCAACTACGCGGCTTTGCGCATTTGTGGGTGCAAAAGGAAGTTGCTCTAAAAATTGGCTTTCTAATGTGTTGACCGGATTTAATGCTACGGCTTTAACTTGTTGCCCTTGCTCTCTTACTTTTAATAAGCTGAGATTTTGTGCAAGTAATTCTTCAAATACAAGGCGCTGTTGAGCAGGGTGAGTACCTTGTTCTAATGCAGTTACATCAACATCATTAGGTGGGCGATGCAGCAATAATAAGGCGTCGCTTAACGCCATACTTGATAGCTGCCATTTTGAAGGCAGCAGTTCTTCTACTGAATATTTGTGTAGTAAATCAATAGCCTGTTCGCTTAAAGCTCTAATCGATAGCTGCTTTAAACCTTCGGTTGTTGAATAAACGGGCGTTAATGTCGTCGCTACCGGCTGCTCGTTAGAGGTATCGCTGATGCTGTATTCAGGATGACTCATTTCAAAGCCAACACGGCCTCGGCGTATCTCACCAAAACAACGTATTATTTTACCTGCACTAAATGCGTTCTTTTGTGCGGCGGTAAAATTAAAAAATCGTAGTGTTAGCCTGCCAGTACCATCATTGATTTGGCAAACAAGCATGCGCCTTTTACCAAACGTTATTTGGCTTGTTTCAATTGTGGCTTCAACACTTACGTGGCTATGCAGTGACAACTCGCTAATCGCGTATAAGCGAGTACGATCTTCGTAGCGAAGTGGCAAATGAAAAAGCATATCTTGCACAGTTAAAATACCTAGCTTTAGCAAACGCTCAGCCATTTTTGGGCCGACCCCTTTGAGCTCTGTAATTGGGTATTGATTTAAGCTAGGTTTAGACAAATTGTATCAATCTTATTATTTGTGAGTAAGTTAAGTGTACTTACAGAGTTTTAGTCCATCAAGTATGTTTTAAAGCTTGCCAAAATTGCTCATCAGCGACGATTTCGCCGTTTTCATCAAGTGCTGGGTAGGGTAATTTTTTTTGTTTACACTGCCTTGCAATAATAGGATGGCAACCTTCAAAGTAAAGTGGGTGCTTAACTTCGGCGCTCAGCATATCTCTATTATATAAACCAGCCAGCTCTCGTTGGCGCTGTGCTTCAAACAATATTAGCGCAGCAGCAACCGAAACATTTAGCGATTGCACCATGCCTTGCATTGGAATAATAATATTTTGATCGGCATGTTCTAGGGCTTTTTCTGATATCCCTGTTTTTTCTTGTCCAACAATAATAGCCGTTGGCTTGGTGTAATCTACTTCTCTAAAATCAACGGCATCTTCTGACAGGTGAGTCGCTAATATCTGTATTTCTGGATTGCTTTCACGCATTGCCACTACAGCATCATCAATATTTCTATGCAGGTGCGTCTCTAGCCAGTTTTTACTGCCACCCGAGGTATTGTTTGTTAGCCATTTTTGTTTTTCAGGCCATACAGCATGTACGTGATGGCAACCAACTGCATCAGCACTTCGTACTATTGCCGATAAGTTATGGTGTTTATGCACGTCTTCTAAGCACACGGTTAAGTCTGTTTGACGGCGCGAAAGTACGTCTTCGATTCTTTGATAGCGAGTTTGCTGCATGGTTATCCTCTTTTTTCGGCAATTATACGAGATTTTTACAGTTAAGGCATTACCGTACGGCTAATTGGGTTTTGTAGAGAAATAAGTGTTTCTGTTGATTGGATTGCTTCTATTGCCTGTATTTTATTAATCAGCACATCTTGTAAGTGATCAATGGATTTTGTCATTACCTTTATAAATATGCTGTAGTTACCTGTTGTGTAATAAGCCTCTACCACTTCCTCCAATGCTTCTAGCTTTATAAGCGTTTGCGGGTAATCACGTGCGTTATTTAAATTAATACCTATAAAGCAACACACATCGTAGCCTAGCTGTTTAGTATTAATCGTTAATTGAGTTCCTGTAATGATCCCTGCTTGCTTCATTTTTTCAATTCTTACGTGAATTGTCCCCGCGCTTACATTAAATCTTTTTGCTAATTCGGCGTACGCAGTACGGGCATTTGCCATTAACGCATGAAGTATCTGTTTATCGAGATTATCGATTAAATAATTTTCCATTATATTTCTCTCATAAAATTATCGAATATATGGTTTTTATACCACTTAATTAATGTTTTTTATATATTAAGGCTATTTTTGTTGTGGGATATTGAATTAATCCTTTAAATCGTTACATTAACTTCATTAAGGGCGCTAGTTAGAGCGCTTTTTATCAATTAAGCAAGTAACAATAACTGGGAATGAGGCCAATTATTATGAGTTCACACTATGTGCAGCAACAGCAGCAAATAAGTAAAGTTAAGCAATTTTTTTCACAACAACTAGAAACCCAACTTGGGCTGGTTGAGGTTCAAGCCCCAATTTTGGCTAAAGTGGGCGATGGCACGCAAGATAACTTAAGCGGCCATGAAAACGCAGTTGCTGTAAATGTGAAAGCGATTACAGATAGCCGCTACGAAGTGGTGCATTCATTGGCTAAGTGGAAACGTAAAACACTGGCTACTTATGGCTTTAGTATTGGTGAGGGTATTTACACTCAAATGAAGGCCTTGCGCCCAGATGAAGATTCATTAAGTCCTATTCATTCTGTATATGTTGATCAGTGGGATTGGGAAAAAGTAATTAGCGAAACGACAGAACGTTCGCTGGCAACACTAAAGCAAACTGTTCAGTCTATTTATAAAGGGATAAAAGAGACGGAAGCTTTTGTAAGTGAGTCTTATGGTTTAACGCCTTTTTTACCGGACGATATTAAGTTTGTGCACAGTGAGGAGCTACGTAAAATGTATCCTGACTTTAGTGCTAAGCAACGCGAAAAAGCCATTGCACAAGAATATGGTGCTGTATTTTTAATTGGTATAGGTGGCGCGCTTGGAGATGGCAAAATCCATGATGTAAGAGCCCCAGATTACGATGATTGGTCTACACCAACATGCGATCAATATATGGGTTTAAATGGCGATATTTTAGTATGGAACCCAGTGCTTGAAGATGCATTTGAAATATCATCAATGGGTATACGTGTAAGCCCTGAAGTTTTAAAAGCACAGTTAAGTACAACTGGAGATGAAGACCGTTTAGAGTTTGATTGGCATAAAGCGCTACTACAAAGTAAATTCCCGCAAACAATTGGCGGTGGAATAGGGCAGTCGCGCTTAGCGATGCTATTGCTACAAAAGCAGCATATTGGTCAAGTACAAGTGGGTGTATGGCCGCAGCAAACACATGTTGAGGTAAGTGGTTTACTTTAAAACATGAATTAATTTGAGTGCTCAATAGAGCACTCTGTTCTTAGCTTGTTTTAAACTCTATTTCAATTTTGTTATTCAATAGCTTAACGTTGCACGGAGGGTAATTACGGATTGTCTTAAGTACTTTATCAAAAATATGAATCTCTACACCTGAATGCAAAACAGAATTTACCGCTAAATTAGCGTCGTTAAGTAAATCGTGTAAGTCGTGATCTAAGTTTGAAAGACGTTTTTCTAATTGCTCTGCCTGCTCACAATAATGCTTTTGAGTAGCACCAATTTTAGTAATTAATAGTTTTTTCTTTTCGGCATCTTTCACTAAATCAGTTTTTTCTAGTGCTGCTTGCAACGTGTCTAGCTGTGCATCTGTTTTAGCTAAGTCTTTAAAGCAATTATCAGTATCAGCGGTTATTTCGGCGCCAGAAGCCGCTAGGTTAATAATCATTTTAGCGCCTGATTCATTCCCTATTTCGCCAGCAATGAGAGTTGTTGCATCAAGTATTTCGCCACCAAATATTTTACCCTTAGGTAAGTCTGGTTGGCCTACTTGCAGTAAACGCTTAGCTTTCATTACACAATGGCTTGTTTGACGCTCAATAAAAATATTATTTGCTTCTAGATAGCAATACTGTGAGTGAGATACATGAATATCACCCAGCGCAATTAGTTTGCAAGAAAGTGATTTACTATCCACTTTTTGATGGCCAATAATACCTTGTTTAACAGTGATGTTTCCGCCTGCGGTAAGCTCGCCAGATTCAACCGTGCCAAATATAGTAATATCGCCTTTGGCAGTTACTTTCATACCTGGGTCTATATTGCGAGTAACAATAACACTGCCTTGAAAGTCAATATGGCCGCTTTTTACATTTACATCTGAAATGGTAAAAATATCGTCGACACGCATGCCATTATTAATTTCAACCGGAACACCAGCAATAGTAGAGACTAACTCAAGCGGATTCATTTTTGATATTTCAGTGCCTTCACCAGCCACTAATTGTTTATTTTCTCCGGGTTTTGCAGGCAGTATGTCACCTATTACGGTAAATCCTTCTTTACCGGGAGTTGCTGGTTGTTGGCGAATAAGCACAGAGCCAGGCTCTACGCTTGCAAGCTTGCCAAAGTCGCGCATGTCCACACTGCCGTCTTCTTTGAGTTTGGGCGCTTTTAAACGATCTTTTAAAGTTTCTACCGTTGTTATTAGTTTAGTGGCTAAACCATCGCTTGGGAGTCTACCTTTAGCTAATATCCCCTTAACTAAAGATCCCGCAGAGTGTTCAGATTGTTTTTGCAGAAGCTGTTCTAAAAATGCTTGTTTATAGCCACGCACAATACCTGCTTTAACGAGTTGTTTTTTTGCATCTTCTAAGCTTAATAACTTTCCACCTTGGGCAAGCGTTAGCTCGCCAATAGCCAGCATTTTATCGTCGCTAATGGTTACATTTAAAGTGGCATTGTGTTTTGTTGCTACAACCAAAGTTTGTTGTGTGTTTTCGTTTTTAAAAAAATCATTAATAGCGTCATGATCTATTTTACAGTCGCAAAAAGCTGACTTTTCGAGAGCCTCTAAAATAAATGCAGCGCTGGGAGGAATATGTTCTTTTACATCAAGTAAAACATTTCCATTGTTGGCAAGCTTAAACACGAGTTAATCCTTTTTTACTACTTAAGTTAAGTTTGTTTTTTAAAACACAACTAGATTGCTAGAAATTTACATTTGAGTCAAGAAGTCAGAGAAAACGAAGTGCGGAGCGAGAAAATAAAGGCTATAGAGAAGCTCTATAGCCTGTAATACTTAATTGGTAGAAGGTAATTCCATTATTCCGTCTATTTCAACTTGTGCACCTTTTGGGAGTGCACGAACACCTAATGCAGCTCTCGCTGGGTAAGGTTGTTTAAAGTATTGGCTCATTACTTCATTTACAGTGGCGAAGTTAGATAGATCTGTTAGGTAAATATTGATTTTAACTAAGTCTTGGATTTTTCCGCCTGCTTCTTCACATACCGCAGTAATATTTTTAAATACTTGATGCGTTTGTTCGCTAAAGTCTTCTGAAATCATTTCCATCGTTTCTGGAACTAGTGGAATTTGACCAGATAAATAAACAGCGGTACCTACTTTAACTGCTTGGCTGTAGGTGCCAATAGCTGCAGGTGCTTTGTCGGTAGAGATAAATGCTTTATTCATGTGTTTCCTATTTTATTTTTTACGATAGACTTTTTGCACATCAGGCATAACGCGAATGCGGCGCATAATGTTGGCAACGTGGATACGGTTTTTAACGGTAACCCCTAAATCTATCACGTATAAATTACTTTCTTTTTCATCGGTGGTAATTTCTACAATATTGGCTTGGGTTGTAGTAACAACATTGGTTAATTTAGCCAGAGCCCCTTGATGATTAATAATTTCAACTCTCAGAGCTGCAATATATTCTTTCTCTGGGTTATCGTCCCATTTTACAACTAAGTATTTAGAGCGCTCATTTTCCCAGCCACGAATGTTTTTACATTCTTGGCGGTGAACGGTCAGGCCCTTACCTTGGCTTACATGAGCTGTAATAGCATCACCAGGTACAGGTCGGCAGCACTTAGAGTAATTCACTAACATGCCTTCAGTACCAATAATGGTTGCTTTGGCTTGGTTTGTTATATCAGTTAAATCGTCATTGTCATTTTGCAATAAGCGCTTGGCAATTAACATGCTCATTAAGTTACCAGAGCCAATTTCTACCAACAACTCTAAAACTGTGGAGAGTTCGTGTTCTTCAAGTACTCTCGCTATATTTTCATCAGCAATACTATCTAGTTTGTTTTCGCCTAATGCCGAATCAAGTAAACGACGCCCTAAAAGCATAGCTTCTTCATGATGCTGGCTTCTAAGGTAATTACGAACACCTAAGCGTGCTTTACCAGTAACAATAAAGTTTAGCCATGTTGCATTAGGGTGGGCACCTGAGCTTGTTATTATCTCTATGGTTTGCCCTGTATCTAATGGCCTACTTAAAGGATGTGGCTTGCGATTAACGCGTGCGCCTACACAAGTGTTGCCTACATCAGTATGAACTGCATACGCAAAATCGACTGCGGTAGCGCCCATTGGTAGCTCAACAATACGACCATCAGGTGTAAATACGTAAATTTCTTCTGGGAATAGCTCAGTTTTTACATTTTCAATAAATTCAAACGATGAACCCGCACTTTGCTGAAGCTCTAATAAGCTTTGCATCCATTGGCGAGCACGTTGCTGCGAAGTATTACCTGCACCATCACCTGATTTTTTATACATCCAGTGCGCCGCTACACCTTTGTCGGCCATCTGATCCATATCGTGAGTACGAATCTGAATCTCAACAGGTATTCCGTGTGGGCCAACTAATGAAGTATGAAGCGATTGGTAACCGTTAGTTTTTGGTACTGCAATATAATCTTTAAAGCGTGTTTCTATAGGCTTATAAAGACTATGAGCCACACCTAATACGCGATAACACGTATCCATAGAATCAACTGCAATTCTAAACGCGTAAATATCCATAACTTCGTTAAATAGCAGTTCTTTATTAAGCATTTTTTTATAAATACTATATAAATGTTTCTCACGGCCTGACACAGTCGCTTTAATGCCTGACTCTTCAAGACGTGCTTCTATTTCGTGTTGGATATTAGTGATAACTTCTTTGCGATTACCACGCGCTTTTGCTACTTCAGATTTAAGTGCGCGATGACGCATAGGATATAAAGCTTGAAAACCTAAGTCTTCAAGCTCATTTTTAATATCGTGGATACCTAAACGGTTTGCTATTGGCGCGTAAATTTCAAGCGTTTCACGTGCTATTCTGCGGCGCTTATCTGGGCGCAGTGCCCCTAAGGTACGCATATTGTGTGTTCTATCAGCAAGCTTGATTAAAATAACTCGAATATCCTGAGTCATTGCCATGATCATTTTACGGTAGTTTTCGGCTTGGAATTCTTTTTTATCTTTAAAGCTAAGTTTATCGAGCTTACTTACACCTTCAACGAGTTCTGCCACTGTTTCGCCAAAAATTTCGGCTAAATCTTGTTGGCTAAAATCAGTATCTTCAATTACATCGTGCATTAGCGCGGCCATGAGCGTTTCATGGTCAAGATGCATGCCTGCAAGAATTTGGGTTACTTCAACAGGATGAGTAATATAAGGTTCGCCACTTGAGCGAGTTTGTCCTTCATGGGCCTCTCGGGCTACCACGTAAGATTTTTGAACCAGCTCTACATCAGCAGCGGGCAAGTATTCTGAAATTTTCTTTTTAAGACCTTCAAAAAGATACATTCACACTCCAATGTTCTAGGGCCTGTTGACCTTTCAGGATTAAAATTTGTTCAATCTAGGGGCGATTTAATCGCGGCGCGAGGTTTTTAGCCTAGCGGGCTAAGTAAAAATCGAGCAACAAAGAGTAAATTGCCCCTAGGCAGAACCCTTTGGGCAGCTCATGTTTGGCATTTATGCAAGCATACTACTGCAAATTTAACCTCGAAAGATAGACAGCCCTAGTGAAGCAAATTAGGTAAGTTACGAATATACGATGAAATGAAAGGATTGCCAACGGCTATAGTAGAAATACTGCGCCGTTGGCTAAATCAGACCGGGAGGTCGATTATTGGTTGCCACCAACAATGGCAGCAACAGCAGCTAATTCTGCTGCTTCTTGGTGTTGTTGTTCTTCACGGTCAATTAAGTCCATTGAAGAGCTATCAACTAAACCTAATTCAATTTCACGTAAAGCAACTACCGTTGGCTTATCGTTTTCAGGGTCTACTAGTGGAGTTTTACCACCAACAGCAATTTGGCGGGCACGACGAGCCGCAACTAAAATTAAGTCAAAACGATTACCAACTGCATCTACTGCATCTTCAACTGTTACGCGGGCCATCACAGCACTCCAAAAATAATTTAAAAGCAAAGGCGTAGTTTACTCCAAGGAGCCACTTTCGCCAATAGCCAGTGTTCAATTTTTATCAGTTTTACTTGCCTAAGCCTAATTTAAGTAGGCTTAAATTATTTAAGCAGACTATTTAGTAAAACTTGATGACGATCTTCTTGGGTTTTTAGCGTTAAGCGCAGAGCCATTACAATTGTTTCTATGTCGGCAAGTGCGCTCTCAAAGTCATCATTAACAATTACAAAGTCGTATTCGTTATAATGTGATGTTTCAGATTGTGCTTTTGCCATACGAGAGGCAATAACTTCAGCCGAATCTTGGCCACGGTTATTTAAGCGTTGCTCTAATTCTTCTTTTGAAGGAGGTAGTATAAAAATAGTTTGTACGCTTGGCATAATTTTGCGCACTTGTTGAGCGCCTTGCCAATCAATATCTAAAAACACATCAATACCCGCATCAAGTTGCGACTCAATAGCTTGCTTTGATGTGCCGTAGTAATTATCGAATACTTGAGCCCATTCAAAAAAGTCATCTTTGGCAATAAGCGCTTTAAATTCGTCTGTAGATACAAAGTGATAATGCACGCCATTTTCTTCACCTGGGCGAGGGGCGCGAGTTGTATGTGATACAGATACTTTCATGTCAGCGTGTTTTTTTAATAACGCATTGATTAAGCTTGATTTACCAGCACCAGAAGGGGCTGACAAAATAAATAAGTTACCGCGAGTTTGTGCCATTTTTTTCTCTACCTAAAAATAAACAGGCCTGGGTTACAAGTAAGCCAAGCCTTTAATTAACTGCATTGTACTTTAATTAGCTCACCTTGCTCAAGTTAGACGTGTTCAAGTGAGCCATGCCTAAGTTGAAGTGGGAGTGTTAGACTTTAAATAAAATTGCAGTTTAAAATTATCAACAGAACTAGCCGCTAGATATAAGTATTTGATAAGGTGAAGTATCACCTAGTAAAGGAGCCTTTATGCTTAATAAAACCTTATTTACCGCACAACAAGTAAGAGACAATGAAGCTTTAGCGGCTAAAAACAGTCATTGTGATTTATTTACACTAATGCAGCGTGCAGGCGAAACTGTTTATAAGCAATGGCAGTTATTTGATGCACCGCATACATTAGTCATTGTTGGCCATGGTAACAACGCTGGAGACGGTTACATTGTAGCTAGGCTTATTATGCAATCAGGTAAAGAGGTAACAGTATGCGCAGCTGAGCCTAATAAAGTATTAACCGGTGATGCAGCAAAAGCACAGCAGTTATGGATTGAAGCGGGTGGGGTGGTTTCTCATTTTACAAAAGATGCCCTTAATGAGTGCAATATCGTTATTGATGCTCTCCTTGGTACTGGGCTTAAAAGCGCAGTGCGTGATAACTTTGCGAATATAATTAAGGCTGTAAATAACAGTGGTAAGCCCGTAATAAGCATTGATATTCCATCAGGCATTGAGGCTAATACAGGGCAGCCTTTAGGATGCGCAGTACAAGCAACTTCAACCGTTACCTTTGTGGGTATAAAGCAAGGGCTCACAACGACAGCAGGTAAACAATATAGCGGTAAGTTAGTATTTGATGATTTAGCAATTGGCGATGCATTTACTTGTATAGCGCAATCTTCAGGAACCCTTGTCAATTTCAATAGCTTTAAAGGAATAGCCACGCGGGCAATTAATAGTCACAAAGGAAGCCACGGTAAACTTTTATGTGTTGGTGGCAATCAAGGTACTGCAGGTGCAATTAGGTTAAGTAGTGAAGCAGCTCTTAGAACGGGTGCTGGCATGGTAAGAGTGTATACACACGAAAGCTCAATAACGCCTATTAGCATTGGCAGACCAGAACTTATGGTGAGCAGTAATAACTTACATCAAGCGCTAGAGTGGGCAAGCTGCGTTGTTATTGGCCCAGGACTTGGGCAAGACGAGTGGGCACAACAAACATTCGATGAAGTAATGCAATATTGCCAAAACAATAAAATGCCATTGGTTATAGATGCAGACGCTCTTAATTTACTGGCTAAGCAAGCTTCATCATACACGTTAGAGCAATGCGTACTTACTCCACATCCCGGTGAAGCCTCTCGACTGTTGAGTGTTAGCACAAGCGAAATCGAATCTGATCGTTTTAATTATGCTCGCCTTTGCGCCAAACGCTACACAGCAACTTGTGTATTAAAAGGCGCTGGAACATTAATAGATAACGCTGAGCAAACGTGGGTATGTGAAGATGGCAACCCGGCATTGGCAGTTGGCGGCAGTGGCGATGTACTCACTGGTATTATTGGTGCATTACTTGCTCAAGGTTTAACTATTGATGAAGCAGCACGCTATGGTGTAACACTGCACGCTAAAGCCGGTGATATCGCAAGTGAGCGAGACGGGCAAAGGGGAATGCTACCCAGTGATTTATTCCCAATTGTAAGAGAGTTAGTTAATAAAGTGACGCGAGTTTAAGCGTCACTTTATCTTGCTAATTATTAAGCTGTAGTAAATCCCATTGTGTACCATATAAATCTTCAAAAACCACTACGGTGCCATAGGGTTCTACTCTAGGTTCTTCGTTAAATGTAACACCTTTAGAAAGCATTAAATTATAATCTCGCCAAAAATCATTGGTATGCAAAAATAAAAACACGCGACCACCCGTTTGATTACCAATAGCGCTTATCTGTTCGGGTGTTGTGGCTTTAGCAAGCAGTAGATTAGCCCTGCTCGAATTAGTCCCGTTTGAATTAGTCTCGTTTGAATTAGCCCCGTTTGAATTTGGAGGTGAAATTAACACCCAGCGTTTATCATCTCCTAAATCAGTATCCTCGACTAACTCAAAATTGAGCTTTTGAGTATAAAACTCAATTGCCTCGTCGTAGTCTTTAACAACTAATGCAATGCTGCCGATATGCTGTTGAACTTTAGTCATGTTTAGCTCACTCCGTACTATTAAATAAATGTGCTTTTTATCATATTACTAAACGATTACGCAGGGTATATGCTCCCAATATGTAACTTAGTTATGGGTATAAATTGAGCAATATCAATAGTTTTTATACTAATAAGCATAACCCAGCCGAGGGTGGGTCTACTTTAAATCGAATTCTCAGTACTAAGTGCATAAAGTGTTTATCTGTGTAATTTACCAGCACGTTCTGGTTGATAGGTTACTTCTTTTATTTTTACCTTTATTAAGCCGCCACTCGGTTTAGGCCACTCAATTTCGTCGCCTTGTGAAAGCTCAAGTAATGCGCTACCAACGGGTGATAATATCGATATTTTATCGCCGCTAGAATTACTATTTTTTGGGTACACCAAGGTTAACGTAAACTGTTCTTTAGAAGACTCAACAATAAAGTTTACAGTTGAGTTCATCGTTACAACTGGTGAATGCAACGCTATCCTTATTATTAATTAAAGAACCGTCTAAATGAAACAGAGAAAGTGTATTTATTATAATGCAGAACCAAGAAGGTTAATTTGGGATCGTTATCAGCGTGTGATAGTGCGCATGATATAGCCAGCTTATTTGATCGATACCATTCATCTATACTAGGGCGTGTTGATCTTTGGTGGTTGAACATGCGCTGCCCTTTGGATTCTTTATAGGGACAATTAACTCTTTGTTGCTCGGTTTTTACTTAGCCCACTAGGTTACAAACCTCGCGCCGCGATTTAATCACCCCTAGATTGAACAAATTTCAATCCACAAAGATCAATAAGCCCTAATATTTCAACGTTGTTTTCTAGCTTCATGAATGAGTAAAATATAACAAAGGTGTTGTATATTCGAATATTCGTATATACAATAGTTCGTATGCTCATTGTTGTTGATTTCTCATGAAAAATATAAGTAAACAAAAAGTCCTTTTTCTATGTACTGGAAACTCGGCTCGGTCTCAAATGGCAGAAGCCTTACTAAGACATAGAGCAGGTGATAAGTATGATGTTTATAGTGCAGGTACTCAGCCTGATACAGTTGATCCTCGTGCTATTAATGCATTAGGGAAGTTTGGTTTAGATATTAATAATTTAGTGTCTAAAAATATGAATGTCTTTGAAGGTCAGGTTTTTGATTATGTTATTACTTTATGTAACAAAGCCAATAATGAATGTCGCAGCTACCCCAATGCCGTTATGCAATTAGCATGGGATTTTCCTGATCCAAAAGAACGTTCTGGCAATAACCCTTTTTCTACTACATTAAATGAGCTTAATAACCGCTTATCAATGTTTCTTTTGGTTGAAGAAAAAAATATCAGCCGTGGTGCTACACAAACAGTAGTTAACACACAAAATGATCAACTTAATGGCTTTAACCCCCTCTCTTTTTATAAAAGCCTAACCGATGATATTAGACTAAAAACGCTAATGTTGACTCATTACCACGGTGAACTTTGTGTTTGCGAACTAATGGAAGCTATGGATGAAGGTAGCCAACCTAAAATGTCACGTAACCTTGCTGTTCTAAAGAAAGCTAAGGTGATAACCGATAGAAAACATGGTCAATGGGTGTTTTATCGTATTAACCCCGAACTTCCACTATGGGCTAAGTCAGTTATTGCACAAACAACAGAAAATAATATTCCTATGATCAGTAACGAACTTCAGCGTTTAGCTAACATGCAAAATAGACCTGATCGAGCAAGTTTCTGTAAATAAATTTTCTATAAAGAATGAGTAAAGGATTTAATAATGGGTATTTTTGAACGTTATTTATCAGTATGGGTTGGCTTAAGCATTGCGCTTGGGGTGGCTCTAGGTTTATGGCAACCTGATGCATTTCAAACAATTGCTGAGCTTGAAATTGCACACGTAAATATTGTGGTCGCTGTTTTTATTTGGGTAATGATTTATCCCATGATGGTTCAAATTGACTTTTCAGCGATAAAAGATGTTGGTAAAAACCCTAAAGGCTTGGTTTTAACCATCGTTATCAATTGGTTTATTAAACCATTTACCATGGCAGGTTTAGGCTGGTTGTTCTTTAATTTCCTCTTTGTTGATTTAGTTGATCCAACTTCAGCTCAAGAATATATAGCTGGGATGATTTTATTAGGCGTAGCTCCATGTACAGCAATGGTATTTGTATGGTCGCAGTTAACTAAAGGTGATCCAAACTATACCTTAGTTCAAGTATCAGTGAATGATGTGATAATGATATTTGCTTTTGCGCCCATTACTGCATTTTTACTGGGCGTGAGTGATATTCAAGTGCCTTGGGAGACCTTGGTAATTTCTGTTGTACTTTATGTTCTCCTACCATTAATTGCTGGTGTCGTAACACGTAAAATATTGAATAAAGGGCATGGTGAAGTAGAGCTAAATAGCTTTTTATCTACGTTAAAGCCTTGGTCAGTTATCGGCTTGTTAGGCACGGTCGTTTTATTGTTTGGCTTTCAAGCTAATACTATTTTGTCTGAGCCTGAAACCATCGGTTTAATCGCTATTCCCTTAATTATTCAAACATACGGTATTTTTGTTATTGCGTATTTAGCTGCAAAATGGATGAAATTACCTCATAACATTGCAGCCCCTGCTTCGTTAATCGGAACATCTAACTTTTTTGAAATGGCTGTCGCTGTAGCTATATCTCTTTTCGGCCTTCACTCTGGAGCAGCACTGGCAACCGTTGTTGGAGTGCTCGTTGAAGTGCCCGTTATGCTGTCTTTAGTTTATTTTGTTAATAAAACACAACATTGGTTTAGATAAGAATTATAACGCTTTAAATCCATCTTTTAGGAAACAAAATGAAAACACATCCGTTTGATATTTTAGCACTTGAAAATGATGCTCAACTTATATTTACCCCGTGCCCTGGCACGAAGGAAACTTCTTTATCTGATTCTATTTCAACACTTAAACAAGCTGGTACTAACATGCTTATTACCTTGATGTTTGATGAAGAAATGGAAAAAAATAATGCACTTTCTTTACCAACTGAATGTGAAAGACAAGGCATTGAATGGGTGCAACTACCTATTTTAGATGATGCCGCTCCAAGCCAAGCCTTTGAATCACTGTGGGGTGTTCAAAAGGCTAACATCTTAGACGTGATAAATTACCAAGGCACCATTGCTGTGCACTGTAAAGGTGGCTCTGGTAGAACAGGCTTAGTGATTGGACTTATTTTATTAGCGTTTGGTTACTCTGGTGAAAAGGTGATTGAAGAAGTTCAAAAAATACGACCGAAAGCGCTTAAAAATTCTGTTCAGCTCGATTACTTTAATTCATATTTATAAACATTTAGGACACATTTATGACAATTAAAATAGGCATTAACGGCTTTGGTCGTATGGGGCGTTTATCAATGCGAGCGGCATTTGATTGGGATGATATAGAAATTATTCAAATTAACGATCCTGCAGGAAATGCTGAAACACTTGCACACTTAATGATGTTTGATTCAGTACATGGTCGTTGGCATCATGAAGTAACACATCAAAATGATTCAATCGTTATTAATGACAAAGCAATACCGTGTACACAAAACAAGGCAACTCAAGATACCGACTGGTCTGGTTGCGACGTAGTTATTGAAGCATCAGGGAAAATCAAAACTAAAGCGTTGTTACAAGCCTACTTAGATCAAGGCGTAAAACGTGTAGTTGTTACTGCTCCTGTAAAAGAGGATGGTGTATTGAATATCGTTATGGGGGTCAATGATGAACTATACGATAAAGCTATTCATCCTATCGTTACCGCAGCGTCATGTACCACTAATTGTTTAGCACCAGTCGTCAAAGTTATGCATGAAAAAATAGGTATTAAACATGGCTCAATGACGACCATTCATAACATCACCAATACCCAAACAATAATAGATGCTCCGCATAAAGATTTACGTAGAGCACGTTCTTGTGGCACAAGTTTAATACCTACAACAACTGGCTCAGCTACTGCAATTACGCATATTTTCCCTGAACTAAAAGGAAAATTAAATGGTCATGCAATACGAGTTCCTTTAACGAATGCATCCATTACAGATTGTGTTTTTGAAGTTGAACGAGCTACCACTGCTGAAGAAGTAAATACATTACTTAAACAAGCAGCACAAGATGAATTGAAAAACATCATGGGATATGAAGAACGACCATTAGTGTCTATTGATTATAAAACAGATCCACGTTCTAGCATCATTGATGCATTATCAACGATGGTGGTAAATGGTACACAAGTAAAACTTTATGTTTGGTATGACAATGAATGGGGCTATGCCAACAGAACCGCAGAATTAGCACGTATGGTTGGCTTGGCAGATAAAGGTTAATTTTTATGGGACTTTTATCACTCAAAACGTTATCTCCAGCTATTAAGCAATACTTGGTGATAACAGGTAATTATTGGGCGTTTACCTTAACCGATGGTGCACTACGTATGCTTGTAGTGCTGTATTTTCATCAGCTAGGATACAGCCCTTTAAATATTGCCATGCTGTTTTTGTTTTATGAAATTTTTGGTGTTATTACGAACCTTGTTGGTGGTTGGTTAGGTGCAAAACTTGGCTTAAATAAAACCATGAATATTGGTTTAGCAATGCAAATAATCGCCCTTGGTATGTTAGCTGTTCCTGCTGAAATGCTAACGGTGATTTATGTAATGGTCGCACAGGCATTATCAGGTATTGCCAAAGATTTAAATAAAATGAGTGCGAAAAGCTCTATTAAGTTACTTGTGCCAGAAGGCGCTGAAGGTACGCTATACCAGTGGGTTGCTATACTTACTGGCTCTAAAAATGCACTAAAAGGAGTTGGATTCTTTTTGGGAGGATTGCTATTAACCTTACTAGAATTTAAAGGTGCAATCATCTTAATGGCTTCTCTTTTAGCCATCGTATGGGTATTTAGTTTAATCACTTTAAAAGAAGATTTAGGTAAAGCGAAAAATAAACCTAAATTTAAAGAGATTTTCTCGAAAAGTTCATCAATCAACATACTTTCTGCAGCACGAATGTTTTTATTTGGCGCAAGAGATGTTTGGTTTGTGGTGGCATTACCTGTATTTTTGGCTGTAACCTTTAATTGGGATCACTGGTGGGTTGGTGGTTTTATGGCGAGCTGGGTCATCGGCTATGGCATAGTACAATCCTTTGCGCCTATTATTACAGGAAATAGTACGGGTAAAAATCAGGGCAAAGTACCAACAGGTAGAACTGCATTTTTGTGGGCAAGCAGCCTAACCGTAATACCTGCTGCTATAGCTTTAGCGTTGCACTTTAATTTTCACATTCAAGCTTCAATCATTATAGGATTATTAGTATTTGGTGCTGTTTTTGCTGTTAACTCTTCTTTGCATAGCTATTTAATTGTCAGTTATGCAGGTAGTGATGGCGTATCGCTTGACGTTGGTTTCTACTATATGGCAAATGCCATGGGGAGATTGATTGGAACAGTGCTTTCAGGTTGGGTATACCAAAATTATGGACTAGAAGCCTGTTTATGGATATCAAGTCTATTTGTGGCTATAGCATCTTTGTTATCATTAAAATTAAAGCCGTGAGAACCCCTATATAAAAGGTTTTTTAAAGCTCGTAGCCGTCACTAAAATTGAACATGAATATCGGCAATGAGCTTGAAGTGGCCATTTAAAGAATCAATTAATCAACTTCAGAAATACGCTTAATTTACATAGAAATGTGTTGTCAGAATATTTAGAAACCAACAAAAAAGCCTGAATATTACTATTCAGGCTTTCGTTTAAATGGTTAGAGCTACAGTTATAGATTTAAAAATCTATCACATCATGCCGCCCATACCACCCATTCCGCCCATGCCACCCATATCAGGTGCACCAGCTTCATCTTTCGGGATTTCAGCTACCATTGCTTCAGTAGTGATCATTAGACCCGCAATAGACCCTGCAAATTGTAATGCAGAGCGTGTTACTTTAGTTGGATCTAGGATACCCATTTCAATCATGTCGTTGTATTCGCCAGTTGCTGCGTTGTAACCGTAGTTACCATCGCCGCCTTTAACTGCGTTAATTACAACAGATGCTTCTTCGCCAGCATTAGTTACGATTTGACGAAGTGGTGCTTCCATTGCACGAAGTGCAACTTTAATACCGTGGTTTTGATCTTCGTTGTCGCCAACTAAATCAACTAGCTTGCTAGCAGCACGTACAAGTGCAACACCGCCGCCAGGTACTACGCCTTCTTCAACCGCTGCACGAGTTGCATTTAATGCATCTTCAACGCGGTCTTTTTTCTCTTTCATTTCGATTTCAGTAGCAGCACCTACTTTGATTACTGCAACACCGCCAGCTAGTTTAGCCATGCGCTCTTGAAGTTTTTCTTTATCGTAGTCTGATGTTGCTTCTTCAATTTGTGCTTTAATTTGAGAAACACGACCAGTAATACCCGCTTCTTCACCAGCACCATCAATGATTGTTGTATCATCTTTAGTGATAATTACGCGCTTAGCTGTACCTAGGTCTTCAACTGTTGCTTTTTCAAGCTCTAAGCCGATTTCTTCAGAAATAACAGTACCGCCAGTTAATACAGCGATATCTTGTAGCATTGCTTTACGACGGTCGCCAAAACCAGGTGCTTTAACAGCTGATACTTTAACAATACCGCGCATGTTATTAACTACTAATGTAGCTAGTGCTTCGCCTTCAAGGTCTTCTGCGATGATTAGTAGTGGTTTACTTGCTTTAGCAACCGCTTCTAATGTTGGTAATAATTCGCGGATGTTAGATATTTTTTTATCTACAAGTAGAATAAATGGGTTATCTAGTTCAACGGTGCCTTTTTCTGGGCTGTTGATAAAGTAAGGAGATAAGTAACCACGGTCAAACTGCATGCCTTCAACAACATCTAGTTCGTTTTCAAGTGATTGACCTTCTTCTACAGTAATAACACCACTGTTACGGCCTACTTTTTCCATTGCTTGTGCAATGATGTCGCCAATCTCTTGATCAGAGTTAGCTGAAATAGTACCTACTTGTGCAATTGCTTTAGTATCAGAACAAGGAACAGATAACGCTTTAAGCTCTGCAACAGCAGCAATAACTGCTTTGTCGATGCCGCGCTTAAGATCCATTGGATTCATGCCTGCTGCAACAGCTTTAAGGCCTTCATTAACAATAGACTGTGCAAGTACTGTAGCGGTAGTTGTACCATCGCCGGCTGCATCATTTGCTTTAGATGCAACTTCTTTAACCATTTGTGCGCCCATGTTTTCAAACTTGTCTTCAAGTTCGATTTCTTTTGCTACAGATACACCATCTTTAGTGATAACTGGAGAGCCAAATGATTTGTCTAGTACAACGTTACGGCCTTTAGGACCTAATGTAACTTTTACTGCGTTTGCCAGGATGTTTACGCCAGTTAGCATTTTAGCGCGTGCGTCACCTGCAAAAAGTACTTCTTTTGCTGCCATGTTTTAAATTCCTCTAAATTCTTAAATGTTTATAAACGAAAAGTAGGTTTAGCCTACAATGCCTAAAATATTATCTTCACGCATGATCAGGTACTCTTGACCTTCGATCTTTTCAACTTTTTCAACATATGAGCCAAATAACACAGTGTCACCGGCTTTAACTTCTAACGCTCTCACGTCACCGTTATCTAAAACGCGACCATTACCTACGGCTACAACTTCTCCGCGAGTTGATTTTTCAGCTGCAGAGCCAGTTAATACAATACCGCCAGCAGATTTTGTTTCTTCTTCTAGACGTTTAACGATTACGCGATCTTGTAAAGGACGAATGTTCATGTTTTTTAGTTCTCCTAACAGTTTCTGAACAGTACAGAAAAAAGCTTTTCTAATTTGCATTCATTAATGGGGGTAGAGTGTAAAATTCCAAGAGAAAAAATGATAAATTTTTAATCTTTTCGCTCATATTCGCCATCAATAGTCGTTGGTCGTTCCATTTGCCCTTGCTCTCGTTCAGCATGTTGCTGCCCAGCAAACGGCGATGGCCCTTGTTGCCTACCTGCGCTCATTCTAACAGTTGCTTGGCTAGCAAGGCCTGCGGCCAGTTTGTTACGAATTGCAGGCGTTAATAATAGTAACCCAAACACGTCGGTCATAATGCCAGGAGTAAGTAATAATACCCCTGCAATTACAACGCATATTCCGGTAAATAATTCTTTGGCTGGCATTTGCCCTTGCGCCATTTGCGCTTGTACGTTTTGCAGCGCACCCATACCTTGTGTTTTAACCATTTTGGCACCTAAAATCGCGGTAATAACAACAAGTGCAATTGTTGCAAATCCGCCAATCACATCGCTTACTTGAATCAGTAAAGCGATTTCGATAATAGGGATGATAATAAACAACACAAATAAAAATCTAAACATAGCGCTCTCTAAATAATGACACTCAAAAGAGTTGATGAAATATAAATGAGGGTGACGAGGTCTCTTTTCAAGGTTAGGGCATAGGTATCGTCATTTTACTGATATTTTAGCGTCTACACATTGTATCGGCTATCAGATACTATGAAGCTAGACACTGTCCAATAAGAATAGGTTCATAATGACTACGCATTTTAAAATGATTTTTACGACCTGCAAAGACGAAGCAGAAGCGCGCACACTTGCAAGGGCGTTGGTAGAAAAAAAGCTGGCTGCTTGTGTAAATATTTTACCTAACATGGGCTCTATTTATATGTGGGAAGGCGAAGTGGCAGAAGCAACTGAAGCTAAGCTACTTATAAAAACGAAATCAGACAAAATGAACGATGTGTTTCTAACAATAAAAGAGCTACATAGCTACGAAGTGCCGGAGATTCAGGTTGTAGAAGTTTCAACTGGTAATTTGGCGTATTTTAATTGGATGGACGAGGTACTGAATTAATGCGTTTTTTCTTTTTATTGTTGGTTACATTATTAACCGTACCCGTAAAGGCTGCGACTAATAATGTGCTTGGTGATCTACTTGGGCCTCCTCAACAGACTTTTTTACCTGTAGACCAAGCGTTTGTTTTTGATTTTGACCAGCAAGGCAGTACCTTGTTTGTAGGTTGGGATATAGCGCCAGACTATTATTTATATAAAAAGAAAATAGAAATTATCGCCAAAGGTGCAAACATTCAAGTAGGCGACTCTGGCCGTGGCGAAATTATTGAAGATGAATTTTTTGGTAAAACAGAGGTTTTTTTTAATTCCGCGAGTGTTATTAGTAAGCTAAGTAATATAACCGAAGGCGCCGTGGTTAAAGTTCGTTACCAAGGCTGTGCAAAAGCAGGGCTTTGCTATCCACCAGAAGTAATTAGCATCCCACTTAGTGTTATTAGTGGCGCACAGGTTAAAAATGTAGATCAAAATAGCGCCACTGATGAAGCGGCAACTGCGCAAAGTACATTTGCAGCACTCAACGAGCCAACTACTGAACCTACAACAAATTCGGATGATACCGAAAAAGAGCTCACTTTTACTGAGCAATTAGCAAGTCAGGGCTTAATAACTAATTTACTCATATTTTTTGTTGTTGGTGTAGGCCTTGCTTTTACGCCCTGCGTATTCCCTATGTTTCCTATTTTGTCGAGCTTAATTGCGGGTCAGCAAAACCTTTCGACTAAAAAAGCGTTTGCGTTGTCGTTTGTATATATACAAGGCATGGCAGTTACCTATGCAGCGCTTGGTTTAGTTGTTGCGGCGCTTGGTGGGCAAGTTCAGGGGTATTTACAGCATCCATTTGTACTAGTTAGCTTTAGTTTACTATTTGTATTATTGGCTATGTCGATGTTTGGTTGGTACGAAATAAAACTGCCAAGCAGTATGATGAGCAAGCTAACTCAAGTAAGTAACAATCAAAAAGGCGGCAACTACGTTGGCGTATTTTTAATGGGCGTACTGTCGGGGCTAATTGCATCACCATGTACTACAGCGCCGCTGTCGGCGGCGCTCTTATTTGTTGCGCAAAGTGGTGATTACTTAGTAGGTGGTTTAACACTATACGTGCTTAGTTTAGGTATGGGGTTACCACTTTTATTACTTGGTACATCTGGCGGTAAATTGCTGCCTAAAGCAGGTGGTTGGATGGAGCAAGTTAAAACCTTGTTTGGTTTTGTGATGCTCGTTGTGCCGCTTATATTACTTCAGCGACTAGTGAGCGCCGACATTATATTATTAATGGCCGGTGTGCTTGCATTAGCAACGGCACTTTACCTACATCACTGGCAAAGTAGCCAAACACAAAGCAAGTTAAAAACTGCATTGTGGTTTGCTGCAACTCTATTAGTTATTACAGGCTTTACGTTAACTAAAAACTACTTTTGGCCGGTACAAGTACAAACAGTACAGGTAAGCTCACAAAATAATGAGTTTAAACAGGTTGCTGATTTAGCAGAACTAAAAGAAGCAGTTGCACAAGCAAACGATGAAGGTCGACTGGTTATGGTCGATTTATATGCCGACTGGTGTGTGGCGTGTAAAGAGTTTGAACATTACACCTTTCCTGATGCCAAAGTGCAAAGTGAGTTTAGCCATTATCAGCTTATTCAAATTGATCTAACTGAAAGTGATAATAAAACAATTGAGCTAATGGAAGAGTACACAGTGTTTGGTTTACCTAGTATTTTGTTTTTTAATACTCAAGGACAAGAGCTTAGTACGCAGCGCGTAACGGGCTTTTTAAATGCTGAGGACTTTGCTAAACACCTAGCAGTTGTGCGCGCCAGCGCACAATAATAGTGCAGTAGTGCCACTTGAATTGTCTAAGTGGCACCTTCACAATTCCCCTCATATTTGTACCCACGACACTGATAAGACCAGTATTTTGCTGCTATTTACGTCGAAATCACTATAATAGTTGGTTAACGTGAGAAATTGTTGCTACATTGCTTTTTCTGCTTACTTAAAAGTGAAAAATTAGTTAGTAACCGCTTAACTCATTACTTATAGGATATATCGCGTATTATGGCTGCAAAATTTAACCTTTTAGTTATAAATGGTCCAAATTTAAACATGCTGGGCAAACGTGAACCGGATAAATACGGTTTTCAAACGCTAAGTGAAATTATGAGCGAACTAACAAGTGCCGCTGATAGTCTAGATGTTGAGTTAACGCATTTTCAAAGTAATAGTGAGCAAGCACTCATTGAACGCATTCACAATGCTTGGCAAGCGGTTGATTACATAATTATCAATCCAGCTGCATTTACGCATACTAGCGTCGCATTACGTGATGCACTGCTGAGTGTTGATATTCCGTTTTTTGAGGTGCACTTAAGTAATGTGCACGCACGTGAAGCCTTTCGTCATCATTCGTATTTTTCTGATGTAGCACAAGGCGTAATATGTGGATTAGGTGCAATGGGTTATCACGCAGCATTAAACGCCGCTGTTAACCGGTTGCAAAGCGCAATTTAATTTAAATTAACACACAAACAACTTACAGGCGGGTCGTGTAATGGATATTCGCAAGATAAAGAAGCTTATCGAATTAGTAGAAGAATCAGGTATTGCTGAGCTAGAAATCACTGAAGGTGAAGAATCAGTACGTATTAACCGTAACAACATGAGTGCAGGCCCAGGTTACCCACAATTTGCTCCACAGCAATATGCACCAGCGCCAGCAGCGCCAGCAGCACCAGTTGCAGCGGCTCCTGTAGCTGTTGAAGCAGCAGCACCAGCTGAGCCTACGGGTCATCAAGTTAAATCACCAATGGTTGGTTCTTTTTACTCTGCTGCGTCTCCTGAAGCTCCAGCATATGTAGAAGTTGGTCAGCAAGTTAAAGTTGGCGATACACTTTGTATTATCGAAGCTATGAAAATGATGAACCAAATTGAATCAGATAAAGCCGGTACAGTAAGAGCTATCTTAGCTGAAAATGGCGAGCCAATAGAATTTGATCAACCTCTATTCATCATTGAATAATAGCGTAACCTAAAAGGCCAACTCTAATGTTAGATAAAGTAGTCATTGCAAACCGAGGTGAAATTGCACTTCGTATATTGCGCGCCTGCAAAGAGCTTGGGATCAAAACGGTTGCTGTGCATTCAACGGCAGATCGCGATCTTAAGCATGTATTGCTTGCAGATGAAACCATCTGTATTGGTAGACCATCAGCAACTGAAAGTTATTTAGATATTCCGCGCATTATTGCTGCGGCTGAAATAACTGACGCTGTAGCGATTCATCCTGGTTACGGTTTCCTTGCAGAAAATGCTGATTTTGCCGACCAAGTTGAGCAAAGTGGTTTTGTATTTATCGGTCCTCGTGGCGACACTATTCGCCTTATGGGTGATAAAGTGTCTGCTATCGCAGCAATGCGTAAAGCAGGTGTTCCATGTGTACCAGGCTCAGACGGCCCGGTATCAGATGATAAAGAACGTAACATGCAAATCGCTAAGCGTATCGGTTACCCGGTAATCATCAAAGCCGCTGGTGGCGGAGGTGGTCGTGGTATGCGTGTTGTTCGCAGCGAATCTGAACTTATTGATTCAATTGCATTAACACAGCAAGAAGCTAAGCAATTCTTTGGTAATAGCATGGTTTACATGGAAAAATTCCTTGAAAATCCACGCCATATCGAAGTCCAAGTATTAGCAGACGGCCAAGGTAATGCAGTACATTTAGGTGAACGTGATTGTTCTATGCAACGTCGTCACCAAAAAGTAGTTGAAGAAGCACCAGCACCAGGAATTACTGCTGAAACGCGTAAATTCATTGGCGAGCGCTGTACACGTGCATGTATCGAAATTGGATACCGCGGTGCAGGTACGTTTGAGTTTTTATACGAAAACGGCGAGTTTTACTTCATCGAAATGAATACACGTATTCAGGTTGAACACCCTGTAACTGAAATGGTTACTGGTATCGATTTAGTGAAAGAGCAGTTAAAAATTGCAGCGGGTCAGCCGTTATCATTCACTCAAGACGACGTTGTTATTCGTGGTCATGCTATTGAGTGTCGTATTAATGCTGAAGATCCTGAAACGTTTATCCCGTCACCGGGTAAAATTACACGTTTCCATCCAGCAGGTGGTTTAGGTATTCGTTGGGACAGCCATATTTACGCTGACTACACGGTTCCACCACATTATGATTCAATGATTGGTAAGTTAATTACTTACGGTGAAAACCGTGACGTAGCTATTGCCCGCGCGCGCAATGCACTTAACGAGCTAGTAATTGACGGAATTAAAACTAATACTCCTTTGCATAAGAGAATTCTTGCAGATGAAAACTTCCAAAATGGTGGTACTAACATCCACTATCTTGAGAAGAAATTAGGATTGTAATTCTAGCCTGCAAAAGGCGTTTTATCTCAGTTAATAACCAGAGTTATTAATCTGATTTAAATAATTAAAAATCCGATATCAGGAGACTGATATCGGATTTTTTAATGCCTGTAATTTATACCAATTCGCTTAATTAAGTGATCTATTTTGAGGACGGAAAAACGTGTTGGTAGCTAGGCAAAAATTCGCTATTTAGTTGTTCTCGGCAATTGCTCCTGCATTGCTCTACCTTCTGCATCCATGCAGTCGTAAATGAGAATTTTTTAACGCAGGTAGCGACGCGTTTAGCCCCGCAAAATGATTAAGTATTATTGCGGATTGGTATTAAGCCTTATAGGCAATAAAAAAGTCCATAAAATATACTGCAAAGAGTAAATTCGATGGACTCAATATTTATACAATATCTTGAAATAACATTAAACTAATTTAGATTCAATTAACTGCAGTGCTTCTTCTAAAATTGTTTCTACTGCTTTTTTAGCGCGTTCAGGGTCGCGTGACTTTATGGTCTCTAAAATATCAGCGTGCTTAGCAACGTCTGCGCCCGGTACACCTTTAATGTGGTTTGTATAACGAATACTTACTCTAAGGGCTGTACTAATAAACTCAGTTAACTGCACAAAAAAGCGATTGTTACTGGCAACTAATATGCTGGTATGAAAAGCAATGTCAGCTTCTAGTGGATCGTCTAAGCCTTCGTCTGCTTCAGCCATACGGGCTAAAGCGTTATCAATTTCAGCGAGTTGTTCTGCAGTTGCATTTAGTGCAGCAAGCGCGGCTGCTTGTGGCTCAAGGGCAACGCGTACTTGAGTAAACTCTTTTAATAATGACAGTGATGGCTTACTACTTAAAATCCAACGTAGTACGTCGGTATCAAACATGTTCCAGCTGCTTTCAGGTAATACACGAATACCTTGCTTAGGACGAGAAGAAATTAATCCTTTAGCAGAGAGCATTTTTACCGCTTCGCGGGTGGCGCTGCGACTTACATCATATTTTATACATAAATCGGCTTCAGAAGGCAGGCCTTCGCTTACAGGGTAAACACCACGCACAATAGCAAAACCCAAATCGTGGGTTAATTGTTGTGTTAAATTTTGACGGGGTTGGCTTTTCATTGCGCAGGATTCCGAGTTGATATATTGCTTTATTATATATCATATATCATATTAATGTACTCAAGGATATGATATAAACTTTTAATTAGCTAAATATTTTAACACAGCAATAACAGCTTAATTTGGCTCTTTATAGTGTAAGTATAAGTTTATAAAGAGTTTAAATGAAATTGAAAATGCGCTGTATGGAGAGTTGAATTTGAACACCCTCGCTCAATATCATAGTCTTTCTGGTAAAGTTATTTTTATTACTGGTGGTGCATCAGGCATCGGCAGAGCAATGGTTAAGTCCTTTGTAAACCAAAATGCAAAAGTAGCATTTATAGATATTGATGATAAGGCAGCGCAATCGCTTATTCGTGATTTACCCAATGCAAAACTATGGTATAGGCAAGTTGATGTAACTGACTCTCATGCACTTCAGCAATCACTTGTGGATGCATGCGCCGCTTTTGGTGCTATTAATGTACTAGTTAATAATGTAGCGAACGACCGCCGGCAAGCGAGCGAAGACGTTACCGTGCAAGATTGGGATCAGTGCTTACAAATAAACTTAAACCCTGCATTTTTTGCTTCTCAAGTTGCTATGTCTTTTATGAAAGGCGATGGAGCCGGCAGTATCATTAACTTTAGCTCTATTAACGCGATTATGGGCCAGCCACAAATGGCAGGCTATGTAACCGCAAAAGCAGGCCTAATAGGTATGACTAAGGCATTGGCTCGCGATTACGGCGAGTTCGGTATTCGCGTTAACGCTATTTTACCTGGATGGGTTGCTACCGACCGTCAACTAGCAAGTTGGTTTACCGAAGAAGAGCAAGTTAAGTGGATGGAAGCCATGGCGCTTAAAAAATTAGTAACACCTGAAGATGTTGCTAATTTGGCACTCTTTTTAGCCGCCGATGAAAGCAGTATGATCACCGGGCAGAGTATTAAAATCGACGGTGGGAGGCTTTAAAGCTTGGCTAATTCATCTCTTTTTATTGCTGTTGACTGGGGCACGAGCCATTTACGTGCTTATTTGTGCGAAGTACATGCGCAATCAACACTTAAGTTACTAGCACAGCGTGATGGCCCAGGAGTTGTTAAGGCGAATCAAAATTTTGAGCAAACCTTAATTGACACCATTGCGGTGTGGAAGCAAGAATATGGTAGTTTACCCGTTTATATTGCCGGGCAAATTACCTCAAGTATTGGCTGGCACGAAACGCCTTATTTAGAGTGCCCAATTAATCCCGAAGGGTTACTTAATGCAGCGGTTAGTTTTGATTGCAATGGGCATACTATTAAAGCGTTACCCGGCACAAAGTGTACGCTGCAAAATAGCTTATTTGATGTAATGCGCGGCGAAGAGCTGCAAATTTTAGGGTTTTTAAAACAAAATCCAGAGTATCAACAAGGCAAAATATTATTATGTTTGCCTGGTACACATACTAAATGGGTGCTTATAAACAACGGCGAAATCATTTGCTTTAAAACAGCCATGACCGGCGAGTTATATGATTTGTTATGTCATCAAAGTGTTTTAATTCCTAACGACTGCGCAGAAGGTGAGTTTGACTTTAAAGCATTTGAGCAAGGCTGCGAGCTAACTTTAGGTAGTGATAGCGGTAACTTGGCACATGGTATTTTTAGTGTGCGTACCCGCCAGCTTTCAAAGGAGCTAACACCAGTACAAGCAAAAGCCTATTTGTCGGGCGTATTAATAGGGAGCGATGTACGAGCAGCTCGCCATGCAAGCGAGTGGCAATTATTGAGTGATACACAAGTTGTGGTGATTGGTACAAAGCAACTTAATATGTGTTTTACCACAGCACTTAAGCAAATTGGTGTTAAGTGTGTTGAGTTTGATATTAAAACTGCCACGCTAAGTGGCTTTAATTATTTATTTAATTTAGAGTCAAAAAAATAAACCCCTCTATAATAATCAATTATAAAGGGGTTGCACGGGAAGTTTTTAGGACTACAACAGCCAATTACTTTAGCGGTTATTAAGCAATTTTAGCCGCTTTGGTTTGCTCAATATAATCATTAAGCGTAGCAACTTGTGCCTCATTAAAACGTAGTCCTAATTTACTACGACGCCATAAAATATTGTATGCGTTTTCTGCCCACTCTTCATTTAGCAAGTAATTTACTTCTGCTGCAAATAAACCATGGCCAAAATCTTGGCCTAAATCACTCAGTCCAGTTGCACTACCTAGTATAATTTTAGCGCGAGTACCGTAAGTGCGCACAAAGCGTTTAAGTGTTATTTCAGGTAGCCATTCATATTTCGCTTTTAGCTCTGATTTAAGAGCTTCTACAGAGCTAAAATCGCCACCAGGGAGTGAGCTGTGCTTAGTCCACGCTTCGCTCATTTGTGGGTAAAATTCTTCAAGCTTATTAACTGCAGCTTCGGCGAGTTTACGATAAGTAGTAATTTTTCCACCAAACACACTCAATAGTGGTGTTTGCTTGGCGTCACTCGAAAGCTCTAATTTATAATCGCGAGTAACGGCTTGTGCATTAACTGATTCGTCATCAAGTAATGGGCGTACACCCGAGAAGGTATGTACTATATCTTCGCGTTTAATATGGTTTTTAAAGTAACTGTTAGTAATATCAATTAAGTAATCGATTTCTTCATCACTAATTTTAACGTCTTGCGCTTCACCTGTGTGTTCTACATCGGTTGTGCCAACAAGTGAGAAGTCATCTTCAAACGGAATAACAAATACAATACGCTGATCTTTATTTTGTAAAATGTAAGCTTGCTTCTCATCGTGAATGCGCGGCACCACAATGTGGCTGCCTTTCACAAGGCGAATATTTTGTGGCGACTTTTCTGCTAGCGCTTCATCAAATAATTTAGCAACCCAAGGGCCCGCAGCGTTAACAATACCTTTGGCAGAAATGCTGTATTTAGCTTTACTTTTTTGCTGCTCAAGCGTTACCTGCCATTTACCTTGCTCGCGTTTGGCATTTACACACTTAGTTTGCGTGGTAATAACGGCGCCTTTTTGCTGTGCTGCTAGGGCGTTTAAAACGACTAAGCGAGAGTCATCAACCCAGCCATCTGAGTATTCAAAACCTTTGGTAATAGAAGGTTCTAGTACGCTATTTTCGCCAAACTTGATGCTTCGAGAACCCGCTAGTGTTTCGCGCTTTGCTAGGTTGTCATACATAAACAAACCAATGCGAATCATCCATGCAGGGCGTAGATGCTTTTGATGCGGCAATCTAAAAGTAAGTGGCCACATAATGTGAGGTGCGTTTTTAAGTAGCACTTCACGCTCGGCTAAGGCTTCTTTTACTAATCTAAATTCGTAGTGCTCAAGGTAGCGCAGACCACCGTGGATCAGCTTAGAACTGTTTGAAGATGTTGCACAGGCAAGGTCTGATTGTTCGCACAAGAGTACTTTTAATCCTCTGCCTGCTGCATCAGCTGCTATTCCAGTGCCGTTTACACCGCCACCGATGACTAGTAAGTCATATTCGTTATCTGCTAATTCCACCGAGCTAACCTTTTTATTTGTAATATAAATAAGACATAAGCATCATAAAGCTGCTGTTTCCATTTGACAATAGAAAACCCAGTTTTTTATTCGTTAATTTTGACGCTGATCCATTTTCAATTTAAAGCAGTAAAGCATCCCTTTAAATCTAGCTATTGGCTAAGTTAAAAAGGCGAAGTGGCTAAAGTATTTGCTTAGCCACTTAGTACTTACTCCGGACAGTTTTTATTCGTTAAACATACTTGAGCAACGCAGTGTTGCCATTTTGCATATAAATCGTTACGTTCGTCGGCGCTCATAGTTGGCTCAAAACGACGGTCGCATGTCCACATTTTAGATAACTGCTCGGTTGACTCGTACACACCTGTTTGTAAGCCAGCTAAATATGCTACGCCTAAAGAGGTCGTTTCGGTCACAGTTGGGCGCTCAACTGTTGCGCCTAAAATATTTGATAAGAAGGTCATAACCCAGTTATTTTTTACCATACCGCCATCTACACGAAGCACACTTGGGCGAAGACCATCACGCTCCATCGCTTTTTGTAAATCTTTGGTCTGGTAACCAACTGATTGCAGAGCAGCCGCAACAATAGTGCTAATACCTGAATCGCGTGTTAGACCTAAAATAGCGCCACGTGCATTAGGGTCCCAATAAGGAGCGCCTAAACCCGTAAACGAAGGCACTAAAAATACACCATGATCGAGCGGTACATCTTTAACCATCGATTCACTTTCGCCAGCATGGCTAAGTAGTTTTAAGCCTTCAACAATCCACTGCATCGTTGCGCCAGCCATAAATATACTGCCTTCAATGGCGTAAGTTGGCTTGCCATTTAATCTATAGGCAACAGTGGTCAGTAAGCGATTTTCTGAGGTCAGTGCTTTTTCGCCAGTATTAAGCATTAAAAAACAGCCTGTACCGTAAGTGCTTTTTGCCATGCCTTGTTCAAAACATGCGTGACCAACAAGTGCAGCTTGCTGATCGCCGGCAATACCACAAACACGAATTGGCGCACCAAAAATGTCAGCACTGGTTGAGCCAAACTCGTCAGCTGAATCCATTACTTCTGGAAGCATAGATTCTGGAATATCGAATAACTCTAAAAGCTCTTGATCCCATTGCTGGGTGTGAATATTAAATAACATGGTGCGCGATGCATTGGTTGCATCGGTGCGGTGCTCTTTGCCGCCTGTTAGCTGCCAAAGCAGGTAGGTGTCAACTGTACCGAAGGCGAGCTCACCTGCAAGAGCTTGTTCGCGTGCGCCTTCAACGTTATCTAAAATCCAACGAATTTTAGTGGCCGAAAAATAAGGGTCGAGCAATAAGCCTGTTTTTTCGCTTATTGTTTGGCAAAGCTCATCAGTTGTTAGGCTTTCGCAATAGTCACTAGTGCGACGGTCTTGCCAAACAATTGCGTTATAAATTGTTTTGCCTGTTTTTTTGTTCCACACTAACGTGGTTTCGCGTTGGTTGGTGATACCAATGGCAATAATTTCTTCAGGCTTTACATCGTTTTTAGTTAAGACTTCGCGGCTAGTACTAAGCACTGTTTGCCAAATATCGTTAGGGTCGTGTTCTACCCAACCATTTTGTGGAAAATGCTGCGAAAATTCTTGTTGTGCTGTACCAAAAACGTCTGCATCTTTTGTAAACAAGATGGCCCGAGAGCTTGTGGTTCCTTGATCAATTGAGAGTATGTATTTGGACATGATATTTGTGTTATTTATCTTATCTTATATATGACTAGATTGCCTTTAACCGAAGTTAATGGCAATGGTTTTTTCTTAAAATAGCAGATTAAAAAATAAACACGCTAATATTTGTTGGTAACTCTTTTATATAAAAGGCGTTTTATTTTTGCATTATTTTAAGGGCGTACGCGGCTATTGATTAAAAACAGCCGCTTAAAGCTTATTATTACTTGGTGTGAGGTTTAGCTTGTTGCCAATCCATACCGGTAGAAAAGCGATTATCAAACCCGCGCCACTGTGGCAGCGGCTTACCGTCAACAACAGCTTGGTCGCCGTTTTGTGGTAAATCTAAGTATTTACACTCGCTGGCTATGCCTTTTACGTGGCAATCCATCATGGCAAGTACAAAGTGTTTGTTGATTTCGTTTAGTGTGCGCATAGACCACGAAGGCTCGTAGTAATGGCCTATATCTAGCTCACTGCTGCTTTGTGCAATAGCAGGGGCTGGGTGTGGTGCAATATTATGGCGTGCATTTTTGTAAGTAAGCATGTACTTATCTTTGCTGCCTGTTTGTTCATAAAGGTTTTTAATGCCTTCATAGCCTGAAATGTCATCTAGGTTACCGGCTACATAAAGCGAAGGTACTTTAATGTTTTCCATTGCTTTGGCATCAAATATAGCGTGCTGTCCGCCCCATGGGGCAAAGGCCACCATCGCTTTTATACGTGGGTCTACTTTTGGGTTTTGGTATTGCCCACCAGCGCAGCTGTTTAGTAATTGCTGTACTTTTTCAATTTGAGCAGGGTCTTTCATACCCGTAAACATAGCCGTAGTTTGCTCATTAAAAGCGTAACAGCCACCTATCGTATTTACAGCGCCATAGCCACCCATTGAGTAACCAATTACGCCTGCGCTTTTGTTATCTACTTGTTTGCTTGCAAAGTTTTTTTGCTCATTAAAGTAATTAATAACAAACTGCTGATCGCGTGAACGATTTATTAGCGTACTAAAAAAGCCAGAGAATGGTGCGTTTTTAAAATCAACATCGGCATTGGTCGAATCGGTATGATCAAGTGCAACAACAATGTAACCGTGCGATGCTAAATGCTCGCCAAGGTAGTACATAATTGTACGGTAACCGGTATAACCGTGCGAAAGCACAATGACAGGGTAGTGCTCTTTATTATTAATGGCGACATCACGCATTGCATCGGCTTGCAAAGTAAACTCTTTACCTGAGCGAGTTTCATCTGTGTAGCTGGTAAGTGGCGCTTTTGCTGTATTTGCAGCCGGATACCACACCTCTACTTTTAAAGGACGATCTTTTTGACCTTGTGTAGCGGGGTCAAATTGCGCAGGGTTAACTAAATCAAGTGTTTGCACACCTACATTGTAGCTACCTTTAGCTGCAAGCTCTGGGAGTACTTCGCTAGTGATTGGCGGATATAGCTGCTCTGGTTTATTAGATTCAGCAACAGCTACACTGACAGATAAACTGCACGTAGCAAGTAATATGGCTTTTGAAAGCGCCTTGAGTGTGTGTGTCATTGTGTGTCCTTGTTGTGTATTTTTATTTTTTAATTAGTCAGTTCAGCCGACTCGACGGCATTGCTATATTGCAGTTGCCATTGTGCTCGCAAGGTATCCATTATATTCATAACTCGTAAGCTAGTACTTAGTGGCAACACGCTGCTTTGGGTTTGTTTTTGTAATATACACTGCGTGACATGTGCAATTTCAAACTTAAAGTTTTCATCGTCGCTAAAGTTGTATTCAAAGTATTTAGGGTCTTGGTCACTTATATGTAGCTCTATAGATTGCGCGCCTACAAATTGAGGTATTCGAATATAGCCAAGCTCACCATTAATACATGCTTCTGTGGGGCCACTTTGTTGTAATGCGCTGGCAAGAGATGCAAATTGCCCGTTACCGTAATCAACTAAAGCAGTGCTTCGCTCATCAATACCGGTTGTGCTTTTATGTACAAAGGATTTGATGTGTTCAGGGGCTTTATTAAATACCACATCAGCAATCGAAATAGGGTAAATACCTAAATCGAGCAGGGCGCCACCCGCTGTTACAGGGTTCATTAATCGGTGAGTGTCTGCAAAGCTGCCAGGTAAACTAAAGTTGGCATTAACACTGTGCACATTACCAATAACATCTTCTCTTAGGAGTTGTTGTAATTTTACTATGGCTGGTAAAAACCGCATCCAAACGCCTTCCATTAAAAAGCAGTTTTGTTGCTTGGCAAGCTTAGTGAGGCTTTGCAACTGCTTAGCATTAACGGTAATTGGTTTTTCGCTTAGCACGTGCTTATTGTGTTTTAAGCATTGGGCGATAGTTTTAAAGTGTTGATCGTGCGTATTAGCAATATATATGGCATCTATATTTGGGCACTGCATAAGAGCTTGATAGCTCTCATAGTCTTGGATATTGTATGGTGTGGCAAATTCTTTAGCGCGCTGCATACTCGTTGATGCCGCGCCAATAAGCTGTGCATCACTACAATGCGCAATGCTTTTAGCAAAGGTGTGAGCTATATTGCCACACCCAATAATTCCCCAATTAACCTTTGCCATGCTTATTCCTTAGTTTTATTTAAAAAGACGTAATTTGTAATCCTGAGCCCGCTGAACATACATAAATATCAGCATTTAAGTTAAAGCGTTCAAAGTAGTGCTGCTCAACCGCTGCTTTAATTAGTGGTACTTCAGCATCACGACACAAACATACAATTGCGCCACCAAAGCCGCCACCCGTCATACGTACTGCACCGCGATCGCCCATGGCTTCTTTACAAATCTCTACTAGACCATCGGTTGCAGGTACGGTTACTTCAAAATCGTGTTTAAGTGATTGATGCGATGCTGCCATTAGCGTGCGAAGTGCATCCATATCGTTATTTTGTAGTGCAGTTGTTGCTGCAATTACACGGTCGTTTTCGCTAATTACGTGGTGTGCACGTTTATATTCGTTTTCGCTTAATGTCGCTTTTACTGCTTGCAGGGCAGTCATGGTTGCTTGGCGAAGTGTTTCTACACCCATTTTTACAGCAGCTTGTTCGCAGTCAATACGGCGCTGGTTGTATTCGCTATCAACTAATTTACGCGGGTAGTTTGAATTAACAATAACGATATTTAAATCATCAGGAACTTTAACTGATTTAGTTGCTAGGTTTTCACAATCAATTAATAGCGCATGACCGTTTTCGCCTTTGGCTGAAATAAGCTGATCCATAATGCCGCATTGGCAATGCATAAAGTCGTTTTCGGCTTCTTGGCCAAATAGCGCAATTTGCTCTGGCGGTAAACCAAGCTGTGCAATATGGTTAAACATACCGCCTACAGCAACTTCTAGTGCGGCCGATGACGACAAGCCACTACCTTGCGGTAAGTTACTGTCAATTAGTAGGTCGGCACCACGCAGAGTGTAACCCGCTCTTTTAAGAACGTAAGTAACAGCACGAATGTAGTTACCCCATTGCGATTGGCCTTCAGTGATTTCTTCATCAACACTAAAGCTGTCTTTTTCGCCTGGGTAATTTAAAGAATGCACAGTGATAATATTGTCGTCGCGCTCTTTAAACATTACTTGGGTACGAAACTCTAACGAACACGGTAAAACAAAACCGTCGTTGTAGTCGGTAAATTCGCCAATGAGGTTTACACGGCCCGGTGCTGCTGCAATACCTTGAGCAGGCGCGCCATACAGTGACAAAAATTGTTGTTGGAATTCGTTAAGCTTCATCTGTGTGTCCTGCTGTATTTTTATAGTGTGTTGTACTGGCTGCTTTTAAAATAGAAGCAGCAGTTTCTGCGCTTAAATCGCGTTGGCTTTCGCCTAGCATTTCGTAGCCTACCATGTGTTTTTTAACAGTAGCAGAGCGAAGTAGCGGCGGATAAAAATGGGCATGCAAACGCCAATGTTGCTCATCAGAGCCTCTATTAGCCGGTGCATTGTGCCAACCCATTGAGTAGGGAAAGCTGCAATTAAATACGTTGTCGTACTTAGTGGTTAATACTTTAAGTGCCTGAGCCAAAGAGTCGGTTTGCGCATCGTTTAGCTGGCTAAAGTTTTGAATGTTATCTTTAGTTACTAGCATTGTTTCAAACGGCCACGCTGCCCAAAATGGCACAACAACAAGCCAATGTTCGTTTTCAAATACAACACGTGTTTGATCTGCTTGCTCTTTTTGCGCGTAATCGGCAAGCATGGCTGTGCCATGCTTTTTATAATAGTTAAGCTGCTGGTTATCTTCGGCTTCTATTTCGGTTGATAAATGCGAATGTGCCCATACTTGGCCGTGAGGATGAGGTTGCGAACAACCCATGATCTCGCCTTTATTTTCAAAAACTTGTACGCATTCGTACTGCTGTGCAAGCTCTGTGTAATTTTGTTTCCAGGTTTTTACTACTTCGTGCAATGCGTTTTGGCTAAGCTCTGGTAGTGTTTTATTATGCTCTGGCGAAAAACAAATTACGCGGCATTCGCCACTGGCTTCGTCGGCAATAAATAAATCGCTGTCTGATTCTAAGCTTTGTAATTGCTCGCTGGCATTAGGTGTGAGTGCACCAAAGTCATTTCTAAATACGTGTGTGTATTTATAATCAGGGTTACTGTCGCCATTTGCACGGGTATTACTTGGGCAAAGTGGGCAGTTTTCATCGTGTTTTGGTAATACGTTTTCGTTAACGGCTTCTGTTGCGCCTAACCATGGACGGTTATTACGATGTGGTGACACTAATACCCAACGACCCGTTAGCGGATTTTTACGTCTGTGAGTACTTTCTAATAAAGCCATATTAACTCTCCAACCCACTTGGGTAATTAGTTTGCCAGCGCCATGTGTCGTTTGTCATGTCGCTAAGTGTTAGTTCTGCGTACCAGTTAAGTGTGTTTTGCGCTTTTGTAGCATCGGCGTAGTTACAGGCAATATCACCTGCTCGGCGCGGTGCAATCTTATACGGAATATCTTTATTGGCTGATACGCTAAATGCGTTGATCATATCAAGCACAGAATAACCTTGCCCTGTGCCTAAGTTGTAAGCATGAAAGGCGGTATCTGTTTTATGCTGCATAAATGCCGCAACATGACCTTTAGCTAAATCTAAAACATGAATATAGTCGCGCACGCCTGTGCCATCTTCGGTGTCGTAGTCGTCACCAAAAATATTAACCACGTCACGTTTACCTACTGCAGTTTGGGCAATAAATGGCATTAAGTTATTAGGAATACCATTAGGACTTTCACCTAATAAACCACTTGGGTGTGCACCTACTGGGTTAAAGTAACGAAGCGCAATACCCATAAATTGACTGTTGGCATTACATACGTCTTGCATGGCTTGTTCAACCATGACTTTAGTCCAACCATAAGGGTTCGTTGCGCGTATAGGATGCTTTTCGTCAATAGGGAGGTAGTCTGGCTCGCCATATACTGTAGCCGATGAGCTAAATATAATATGGTTAACGCCTTCATCTTGCATGTTTTGTAGCATGCTTAATGTGCCCGACACGTTATTTTGATAATAACGCAGCGGTTGCTCGGTAGATTCGCCAACGGCTTTTAAAGCTGCAAAGTGAAAGACAGCTTCGGCTTTAGTGTGTTTTAGAGCGAGCTTAAACTGTTGCTCGTCTTGTATGTCGCCCAAAATAAACTCAAACCGAGTACCTGTAATCTTTTCGAGTTGGTCAAGTACCCGCGCACTTGCATTAGACAAGTTATCATAAATAACAGGTGTAATACCTGCTTCATGCAATGCAATACATGTGTGGCTACCTATGTAACCCATGCCGCCAGTAACTAAAACTTTCATGTTATTTCTCGAAAAGTGTATTTATATGATAAATACTACTATTAAGGTGGTTTAAAAACAATAGTTATGATTGCTGAGTAATTCAAATAAAAGCATAAAAAATATTCAGCTTAAACACTCATCTTCCTCTTAAAGGAATGCTTTTATATTAACTAACATAGGCTTAGCTTTATCAATTGATTAGATAAACTGATTCGATTATTGACCTAATTTCAGCGGTAGGGGGGCTGCTAATATAGCGAGAACAAAGTTAGGATAAAGCAACATAAATAAATCAGTTTTACTTACCGGTGTTACCGATAGCACTTGCTAGAAACGCAAAGATGTTATTAACCCAAGTACTATATTTATGAAATCTGTGGGTGGCTTTGTAAAGTTTTAGAAAAAATCCTTATGGTTGATCTAAAGAGCTCACTTGTCAGTGAGCTCTTTTTTTAGCTGCATTACTGCTCTTGCTGCAAGCGCTCGTATAGCCAATCTTTTAATTCTGTACGTTCATGTTTTAGCTGATGCATTTGCTCATCGCTTATGGGCGCATCTTTGAGCTCTAACACTCTAATTTCTTTATCTAGCTTGTCGTACTTATCTGCTTTTTTTGCAAATTCAGTATCGCTTTCATTTAACTCGGCAATTGTCCTTAAGTACTCTGGAAAGTCATTAGTTAATGAGTGGTCTTCGCCTAACATATTCGCTCCTTAATAGGATATAAATGAGCTCACAAGTAAGTGAGTTGTATGAGTGAATTACTGCCTTTCATATAATACACTGGGGCTTATATAGATATAATTCAACCATTGAGCCGCTAATTTGATGCAGCACAAACAATCTGTTTATTTTGCTCAGTTAGGCATTTCACTAAAGTGTTTAATAGAGCGATCAATAAACGCACGTACTTTAGGGGTCAATAATTTATTGTTGGGGTATACAGCCTAAAAGGTGTGTTAACTACTCGCGAAAAGCTTAAAGCTCGATATTATTGCTCAAGGTGCAAGGAATCTCTGACTTGAGAGAATAAGTTTAAATATCACCATGATTTAATACGTTAATAAATCTCTTAACCAGAGTTCGGGTTAAGTGAACCAGTACCCACTAAAGACTTTAAAGAACTTTTAGCAAAAACAGTTAATTTTTAACGCTTTTTGCTAATTTATGTTGGCTAGTTAATAGTGGTAGAATGCAGCGCTTAGTACCATTTGTGTGAAGTAAGTGGTCAATAATTTATAAGGTTTGTTGTGTAATGCTGTTAATGATCGATAACTACGATTCGTTTACTTACAACTTAGTGCAATATTTTCAGCGTTTAGATCAAGACGTTTTAGTAAAACGTAATGACGAGCTAAGCATTGCACAAATAAAACAGTTAAACCCGCAGCACATCGTGTTATCGCCGGGACCATGCACGCCTAACGAAGCGGGTATTTCATTAAATGTTGTTGAGCAACTAAAAGGACAATACCCTATTCTAGGGATTTGCTTGGGGCATCAAACTATCGCGCAAGCTTTAGGGGGAGATGTAATTCGTGCTAAAAAGGTTATGCACGGTAAAACATCACCCATAGTTCACACTAATAAAGGTGTGTTTAAAGGTTTAGCCAATCCGTTAACGGTATGTCGTTATCATTCTTTAGTGGTTAAAGCACAAACTCTACCTAAAGAGCTTGAAGTAACAGCATGGACTCAGACTGAGCAAGGCGAGTTTGACGAAATTATGGGATTGCTTCATAAAGAATTAGCAATCGAAGGTGTGCAGTTTCACCCCGAAGCTATTCTAACTGATCAAGGCTTAGAACTGCTTGATAACTTTTTAACTCGCTTCTAATGTTATAATACACAGAGCATTTAATACTTTATTAATGGATGTCATGACTGAACTTGAAGCGCAACAGCGTACTGCCAAAATATTAAGCCAACGGGCTCATGACTTATTGCTTGGGCACAGCTTTGCGCATCAGCAAATTGGTTTCATTCATACATTAGATATAGATTACGGCGAACCGATGAAGCAACGTACTTTGCTTCAGGTTGAAGTGGCCGCACAGAATAAACGCCAGCAAAGCAGTACTGCACATCATAAGTATCGCGCTCAAGCGAGTGAGCAACTACACAAAACAATTGAAACAGCTATATATAAGCAGCTCGAAGATATAGATGGCGTGATTCATAGCACCATAGGCATTGAAGATGGCATTGCCAATATACTCGATATATTAGCTGTAAAGTCGGCATCGGTAGGGCGTTTAGAGCCATTGGTTAATGATTTAAGCTGGTTGGGTAGGGAGTTAGTAACGCTCGTTAATTTACCTTACTATCGTAATCAACGTAGTAAAAACACGTCTGTAAAAGTAGATAAGCCATCGCTCGCCCTTCGTTATATTGGCCTTGATAACTTACAGCTCGTTATTCCTACATTTGCTGCCCGTCATTGGATGCCACATAGCACCGAGCCATTTTCATTATTAAAACGCCGGCTACGCGACAGCGCGATGGCAAACGCGATTGCAGCGCAAAAAATTGCACAAATTAATAATGTGAATGACGTCCATGCATTTACCCTTGGAATGCTTTTAGATGTAGGACGAATTGCATTGGTGCGTTTGTACTTAAAAACGTTTGAGAAAGTATGGCAACGTAAAGTGCAGTTAGCCCGAAATGAAAACCAAAAAGATTTACACACCGCATTATTAGAGCTACAGCCCGACCCGCTCTTTTTAACCACTCTACTTAGCAATAAGTCGATAGAAGTAAGCGCCAAAGTAATAGACAAAATGGCTTTTAAATATTTACTGTTTAAAGGTGTAATGCAGCAGCTAGTAAATGGGGTAGATAAGGGCGATACATTACTGCCGTTAACACAAGTAATGCTAAAGGCACGTTGCTACTCTCAATACCTTAATTTAAAAGAGCATCAACTTATTGAACCTGACGAAACTCTAAGCTGGTTTTCGTACTTTAAGTTCACTAAAACGGAACTAAAAACCCTCCAATCGAGTAATTTTACCAATTTAGCTATTCAAATTGACTAAAAATCTGAATTTTTTGTTAATTCTTTTGCGACTAACCATTCATTCTCACTCTATTGTTATATTGCATATTTGCCGATTAAAGCGTCCGCGCCTCGGTGCTCATGCGGTTAGTTGCCTAAAAATAAGCATAAATAGTTATGCAAATAGTTATTCACTATCTATGAAATAATATCTTTAGCCCTTTATTTTCAAGGGATACATGAAAGTTTTTAACGAGACAGATATAAGTAATTCTGAAATAATGTGCGTCTGAAAATTGAACCACAAAGCAATTTTGCGCAATTATCAGGTTACTGATCTTGCCTATAAAGTTGGTTACAAATATTAACCAAACACCTATTTTGATGTTTTGTGTTGCTCACAATTAAGAGGAAATAAAATGACAGTCAATCGCGAATTATTTGATCACGTAATGGTTCCTAACTACGCACCTTCAAGCGTAATTCCTGTTCGAGGCGAAGGTTCTCGCGTATGGGATCAAGAAGGTCGAGAGTTTATCGACTTTGCTGGTGGTATTGCAGTTAACTGTCTTGGCCATTGCCACCCTGCATTAGTAGGCGCATTAAAAGAGCAAGGCGAAAAAATCTGGCATCTATCAAATGTAATGACCAATGAGCCGGCACTTCGCCTAGCTAAAAAAATGGTTGATGCGACATTTGCTGAAAAAGTTTACTTTGCCAACTCTGGCGCAGAAGCAAACGAAGCAGCGCTTAAATTAGCGCGTCGTTTTGCACTTGATAAGTTTGGCGCAGAAAAATCACAAATCATCGCGTTCAACAAAGGTTTCCACGGTCGTACATTCTTTACCGTAACCGTTGGCGGCCAAGCTGCCTATTCAGATGGTTTTGGTCCTAAGCCTGGCGACATTGTACATTGTGATTACAACGACCTAGCTGCTTTTGAAGCGCTTATTAGCGACAAAACATGTGCCGTAATGATGGAACCTCTACAAGGTGAAGGCGGTATTGTTTCGCCGACTGACGAGTTTGCTCAAGGCGTTCGCGATTTATGTACTAAACATAACGCACTGCTTATTTTTGATGAAGTTCAAACAGGTGTTGGCCGTACTGGCGATTTATACGCATACCAAGGCTTAAACATAGTACCTGATATTTTAACTTCAGCTAAAGCACTTGGCGGCGGTTTCCCTATTGGCGCTATGATCACAACAACTGAAATTGCACAGCATCTTAAAGTAGGTACTCATGGTTCTACTTATGGCGGCAACCCGCTTGCGTGTGCTGTTGCAGAAGCTGCATTTGATACAGTAAATACCCCAGAAGTACTTGCTGGCGTAAAAGCTAAAGCAGCATTATTTAATGAACTACTTACTGCGGTTAACGAAAAATACAACGTATTTAGCGAAATCCGTGGCCAAGGTTTATTAATTGGTGCAGTAGTGAACGAGCAATATAAAGGTCGTGCAAAAGAGTTTTTAGTGGCAGGGACTGAGCAAGGCCTTATGTCATTAGTTGCTGGTGCAGACGTAATACGTTTCACTCCATCTTTAGTAATTCCTGAAGCGGACATTCGCGAAGGTATGGCACGCTTTGAAAAAGCAGTAGCAAGCGTAGTAAACGCATAAGCGACTTAAGCCAACCAATTAAGGGCAAGCACTGCTTGCCCTGCAATTCCTATTTACCGTTATTTATAAGGGAGCAAGCGGACTCATGATGATCCTTCGCCCAATCCAGCAAAATGATTATTCAGCATTACTGAAAATTGCCCACGAATCAGGGCATGGTTTTACGTCTTTGCCATTAAACGAAGAACTATTGCAAAAAAAGATCGACCATTCAGTAAGCTCTTTTGCTAAACAAACGTCACAACCTGGTGACGAAGGCTACCTGTTTGTTCTTGAAGATAGCGAAACCGGTGAAGTTGTAGGAACGTCTGCAATTGAAGCGGCAGTAGGGCTTGATGATGCATTTTATCATTATCACTTAAGTAAAGTGATTCACTCTTCGCGCACATTAGATGTATACAAAGCGGTTGATATTCTAACGCTATGTAACGACTACACAGGGGCTACAGAGCTTTGCACATTGTTTTTAAAAGATGGTTATCGTAAAAATTGTAACGGTAAACTACTTTCCAAAGCGCGCTTTATGTTTATAAAGCAGCATCAAGAGCGTTTTGCACAAACAGTGATTGCAGAAATGCGCGGTGTGTCTGACGAAAACGGCAGTAGCCCTTTTTGGCAGTGGCTAGAAGAGCATTTTTTCTCAATGGATTTTCCAACAGCCGATTACCTAACAGGTATTGGCCAAAAGGTTTTCATTGCTGAACTAATGCCTAAATATCCAATTTACGTAAATTTGCTAAGTAAAGATGCGCAAGCTGTAATAGGTAAGGTACACGACAATACACGCCCAGCAATTGAATTATTAAAAAGCGAAGGCTTTACGTTTAATGGCTACGTAGATATTTTTGACGCGGGCCCAACTGTTGAAGCCAAAGTAGATAACATTGCGACTATTCGTAATGCGCATAACTTTAAAGTTGAAATAGGCCAAATGACTGGCGACACCATGGTGTTACTAGCTAACGAAAAGCTTAATGACTTTAGAGCGACTGTTGCGCCAATGTCGTTTGACGATCGAGCTAAAAGCCTTATTTTATCGCAAGAAATAGCAGATGCACTGCATTTGCAAGCTGGCGATATTGTTAGCGCAACCCCAGTTTAATTTAGGAGAAAGTATATGACTCATCCTGCACAATTTATAAATGGTCAATGGTCTCAAGGCCAAGGCACAGAATTTAATTCAGTAAACCCTGCAAATAACGACGTTATTTGGCAGGCTTCATCGGCAACTGCGGCGCAAGTAGACACCGCAGTAAATGCAGCGCGCGAAGCGTTTTATGCATGGGCTGATAAAAGCTTTACTGAGCGTTTAGAAATAATTAAAGCATTCGCAGCGCAATTAAAAGAAAACAGCGAAGAGCTCGCTATTACTATCGCACAAGAAACAGGTAAGCCACTGTGGGAAACTCGCACAGAAGCGGGTGCTATGGTTGGTAAAATTGCCATTTCTGAAAAAGCATTTTTAGAGCGCACTGGCGACGTAGAAAACGCAATGCCACTTGGCCGTGCGATGATTCGCCATAAGCCACATGGTGTTGTAGCTGTATTTGGTCCGTATAACTTTCCGGGTCACTTACCTAATGGGCATATTGTTCCAGCGCTTTTAGCGGGTAACACAGTTGTGTTTAAACCGTCTGAACTGACTCCTAAAGTTGCTGAGCTTACGCTTAAGCTGTGGGAAAAAGCAGGTTTACCAGCAGGTGTAATTAACCTTGTACAGGGTGAAGTAGAAACGGGTAAAGCCCTTGCTGCTCACAAAGGTATTGATGGCTTGTTCTTTACGGGTTCTTCGCGCACTGGTCATATTTTACATGAACAGTTTGCGGGTCAACCGGGTAAAATTTTAGCGTTAGAAATGGGTGGCAACAACCCACTTATTATTACCGACGTTGAAGACACTAAAGCCGTTGTACACGATATTATTCAATCAGCGTTTATCTCAAGTGGCCAGCGTTGTACGTGTGCACGTAAACTATTTTTACCAACTGGTAGCAAAGGCGATGTGATACTGGAGCGTTTAATCACAGCAACTAAAGCGATTAAAGTAGGTAACTATGACGATGCAGACCAGCCATTTATGGGTTCTATGATCTCATCAGCTGCAGCAGCAGGCATGGTTAAAGCGCAAAACGAGCTTGTTGAGCTTGGCGCTCAAGTATTAGTAGAACTTGAGCACACAGCCAATACCGGCTTTGTAACACCAGGTATTATTGAGTGTACAAATATTAGTGACTTCCCAGATGAAGAGCATTTTGGACCACTTTTAAAAGTATTCCGCTTTGACGACTTTGACCAAGCCATTGATAAAGCAAACGATACAACCTTTGGTTTATCGGCTGGTTTATTAAGTGATAGTGCAGCAGATTACGACCACTTCTTACGTCGTATTCGTGCAGGTATTGTTAACTGGAATCGCCCAATTACTGGCGCATCTAGCGCAGCACCGTTTGGTGGTATTGGTGCATCGGGCAACCACAGAGCAAGCGCGTATTATGCAGCTGATTACTGTGCATACCCAGTTGCTTCGGTAGAGCTTGAAAAAGTAGCGATGCCAGCAACACTTAGCCCAGGCTTAAAAATAGATTAAGTAGTAATACTACTTAATTATTATAAAAGCAGCTCCGGCTGCTTTTTTTGTATTGCTAACGCGCAAAGCTAGCAATCAACAGCGCTTTCTGCTTAAATCAAAAATAATTAATTATACAAAGGTGGTACAAAAATGGTTTTAGATAGGCAAGGGTACGATGATTTGATCATGTATCTAACTCAAAATTTAGCATTGTTTGAGAAGCCAGGCGAAATAAAACCAGGTGCCCCAACAGTAATGGAATTAATCGAAGACGTTATTGCACAAAATGTGATGCTTATTTGCGAGCAGCACACAAACCTCAACACAGAGCAGCGTAGTCAAATTGTACGTGAAGTTGATGGCATAGTTTACGATTTAGAAGAAGTCCTCAGCAGCATCACCTCACAGCCTGTCACGGTTGAACAGCATGCCTTTATAGACGAATTTGCAGGTTTAGTAAAAAACCTCTTTGATAGTGCTTTAACGCAACAATCTTAGTCATTTTATAGCCCTGCGTTGCATTTTCATTTGCAACTACGGCTAACTTGCTTACAATCAAGAAAATATTTTTTGAGATATAACAATGCAAGCAAATGTAAAATGGGTTGAAGGCGATACGTTTATTGGTCGTTCTAATTCTAACCACAATGTTGTGTTTGATGGCGGCAGCGATAGTGCAGCACCAAGCCCAATGGAAATGGTTTTAATGTCAGTTGGCTGTTGTTCATCAGTTGATGTGGTTAGTATTTTAAAAAAAGCCAAACAAGATTTTTCAGATGTACAAGTACAACTAAGTGCAGAGCGCGCCGAAACAGCCCCTCGCGTGTTTACCAAAATCAACTTACACTTTGTTGTTAAAGGCAATAATGTGTCTGAAAAGCACCTTGCACGCGCCGTTTCACTCTCTGCTGAAAAGTATTGCTCGGTTGCATTAATGCTTGATAAAACAGTAGAAATTACGCATAGCCACGAAGTTGTGCAAGAACAAGCAAAATAACGCTTTTTCCTCGAGGAAAATTCGTATAAAATCCGCGAACTTTTCATTCTGCAGGTGCAGAACCCACTAATTTATAGGTTGGTTTATTATGAACAAACCCTTCGATAAACTTAAACTTCATGGTTTTAACAATTTAACCAAAAGTTTAAGCTTTAGTATTTATGATATTTGTTACGCAAAGACCGAGCAACAACGTAAAGAATATATTGAATATATCGATGAGCAGTACAGTGCAGATAGACTAACCGACATTTTAGGTGAAGTTGTTGATATTATTGGTGCTAACATTTTAAATGTAGCGCGCCAAGATTATGAACCGCAAGGCGCAAGTGTAACTATCTTGGTTTCAGAAGAACCAGTAGAAGAGCAGCAAAATTACGATGCTGACGAAGCACCAGGCCCATTACCTGATTCAGTTGTTGCGCACCTAGATAAAAGCCACATTTGTGTACACACATACCCAGAAGCTCACCCTGATGATGGTATTTGTACATTCCGTGCTGATATTGAAGTGTCTACTTGTGGCATTATTTCGCCACTTAAAGCGTTAAACTTCTTAATTCATAGCCTTGAATCAGACGTAGTAACAATTGACTACCGCGTTCGTGGTTTTACCCGCGACATAAACGGTGTTAAGCACTACATTGATCACGCTATTAGCTCGATTCAAAACTTCATGACAGAAGATACAAAAGAAGCGTACCAAATGATGGACGTGAACGTGTATCAAGAAAACCTGTTCCATACCAAAATGATGTTAAAAGAAACCGATCTAAACACGTATTTATTCGGCCTTTCTACGGCAGATTTATCTGAGGGCGAAGAAGACGAAATTCGCTCAAAGCTGACCCGTGAAATGCAAGAAATATTCTATGGCCGTAACCTGCCAGATACAGAATAATAGCAACGAATTAAATTAAAAATGGCGCTCAATGAGCGCCATTTTTTTATGCTTTATTTTACAAGCAATAGCTGTGTTTGTCGGCCATTTAAATACCAGACACCGCTTTTTATCAAAAATAGCATCTTCCTCTAGCATTATTCTTATTTCTTTATTCCACTGTTTTATAAACACAGCATTGTTAAGCTCAATTGAGTAAGCTGTATTTAAATGTAGCGGATAGTCACCATCTCCCGGTACACCTTGCTGAGAATCCCACATACCTAATGTAGTGCCAGCAGCGTGGCCATGATAGCCAAGAGGATGAGTATAAATAGTGGGTTTTAATCCCTGATCAATAGCGGCTTTTCGTGCTGCAGCTAACACCTCATTACCGGTTTTACCTACCGCAAATTGATTGGTAAATATGTCTTGTAGTTTATTACCGCTTTTTAGTGCTTCAACTAAGTAACTAGGCGCACTCGTTTCGTTTTCTTTGAGCACATACGCATGCTGCTGCGTGTCGGTATTTAAGCGTAAATAAGTAATCCCAAAATCTACATGAAGCAAGTCACCGGCTTGTATAACGTTATCATCGTAGCCATTGGTAAAGCTTTCTTCATGATCGAACGACTTCGCATCGGCGCGCTGAATAGCAATACTTGGATGAAACCATGTTTGTAGTTTTAGCTCTTTTACGCGCTCTCTAAACCACCATACCAAGTCATCGCTAGTTGTTTGACCAACCGTAATTGTTTTACCCGAAAACCCCTCTGCAATAATGTGATGGGCAATAGCCACAATATGCTTATACATTTTAACTTCTTCAGGAATGCGTTGCTCTAACCACGCAACAGCAAGCGGCTCTGCAGAAATTATTTTATTGTGATAAGCGGCGGGCAAGTTAGCCATTAAGGTTTTGTAATCGCCTAGCACAAGGCCATCGGCATGTGCCCAGTCGGTAGAAGTATTAAGCGCAATGTTGCGAGGTTTGTATTGCTCAATAAGTGTATTGAGTGCTTCCCACTGGCTTGGTTGCGTTTGTTTATCCCACCCTTTCTTAAATACGTTACCTATTTTATAAGGCGCAATAGCGTAAGCATCAACTCCACCTTGTTTATTAAGTGCAAATAGCAAAATAGTGGTGCGTCTGGCTGAAAGCCATGTTGCAGGCAGCATTGTTTTTAATATTGGATCTTCGTTATATTCTCGACTTATAAGTAGCCACATATCAGTGTTGTGCTGCTTCATTAACGAGGGCATTAAGGTATTAACTCTAAGCTCAGTTATTTTATCTATAAACGCAGCGCGCTCTTTCATCGATAAAATAGCGGGAGCGTCATCGGCTTTAACAAAGAGGCTTAAAACAAGCGTAGTTAGCAAGCTTACGTAAAGTAGGAGTTGTTTAGTAAAGTGCATAATTGTTTTATTTTTAGGCTAGTTAATTTATAACATGCCTGAAGAGCGACTATAAAAAAACAATTTGAGATAAACCGCACACAAAAAAGCCCAGCTAAAAAGTAGCCGGGCTCTTGTATAAACAGTTTTATTACTTAAGCATACTGTATAAAAGTGCAAATACAGCAAGCGAGCCAATCGCTAATATAAATAGCGTGCTAAAGCGATTTCGGTATTTATGAAGTGCAGGTACTTTATAAACTGCAATCATTGGCATAATAAATAAAATCATCGCAATGATAGGGCCCGATAACTGATCCATCATGTCTAAAATACTTGGGTTTTTAACAGCACAAAACCAAATAGCTAAAAACATGATTAACACACCAATTTTATCGGTAACGCCAGCGCTTAAGCTTGTTTGCTTAGTTACTAAACCTGTAAAGCTTTCGCGTGCACCTAAGAAGTGCCCCAAAAACGACGATGTAATAGCAATAAAGGCAACAAGTGGCCCAAGTGTGGCAATAAACGAGTTATCAGTAATATTGGCAAGGTAGGATAAAACCGATACGTTAGCCGCTTTAGCCGCTGCCATTTGCTCGCCTGTAAGCGACAGCACGCAAGAGAATACAAATAACAGTACAAAGGTAATAAGTAGCAAGCTAGTGCGCTTTAAAATCGCCTCAGACTTGTGTGTAGCTTGTTTGCCGTAATGACCGCGTTGCACATTCACAAAGCTTGAGATAGCCGCTGCGTGGCTAAACGAAAACACAATAATAGGAATCGATAACCACAACGTTTTACCAAAGCTGCCTATTTCAGGCACAGTCATATCTGGCATCTGCCAGCTTGGGATTAAATAAAGTGATAAAAAGAACAATATACCCACAAGCGGATACACTAAAATAGCAAAGGCACGCAGCATTAAGCGCTCGCCGCCCATCATTAAGCTAATCATACCTGCAACTAATACGCCCGAAAGTAGCACGCGAGATGGTGATTCCATCCCCATTTGATTAACCATAAAACTATCAACAGTATTGGTTAAACCCACACCGTAAATAAGCAAAATTGGGAATATAGATAAAAAGTACAATAAGGAAATTAACCGGCCCGCAGTCACACCAAAGTGCTCTTCAACTACATCGGTAAAGTCGGCATCTTTATTTTTTGATGAAAGTACAAAACGCGCTAATCCACGGTGCGCAAAAAAGGTCATTGGGAACGCTAAGCACGCCATAATAATTAATGGCCAAAAACCGCCAATCCCAATGTTAATAGGCAAAAATAAAATACCCGCACCAACGGCGGTACCAAATAAACTTAATGTCCACTGCGTATCGTGCAGGTTCCATTTAGTTTTTGAGTCTGAACTTGTGCTTGTGTGTGTGTTTGGCGATGCATTTGAAAGTGTTGCATCTTGAGATGTTGTCATGTGTGTGTGCTCATCCATTATTTAAATAATAACTGCGCCGAAGGGTATAGTTTTTAGCTTAAAATTTCATGTTTTGAGGGGGCTTGCAGGCTAATTAATTAGGCTCAATTGCAGGGTAAGTGTCATGAATACTAAACAGCGGTGTAAAAGTGAGCAAAAGCCTTAAATGACAACACCACATTATAATTTTAGAGTAGGTTGGTTAGAGCGCAGCGAAACCCAACACGCTATAGCGACACGCGAGCAGCAAAGCCAAGATAGGCGGTTTTCATAACGTAAAAACAGGGGAAGGTCATTTTTATTGGTTTTCATTTAAAATCAAAATTTGCTCCCAAAAGCTGTTAAGTAGAAGGCATTGATCAGAACTTCATAAGAGATTTTTTCTAAACTCCGTTATACTCCCTACAATTGAATACGCCAAACGAAGTAAATAGGCCACTAACTGCAATGAGCAAAGACATTCTTTTCCATACTATTTTTGTGCACGAAACCAGTAAAATATGGGTTGTATTTGTCCATGGAGCAGGTGGTAGTTCGGCAATTTGGTTTCGTCAGCTTAAGGCTTATAAGAAAGAATATAATGTATTGTTGCTTGATCTTCGTGGTCACGGTAAATCGAATAACTTAGTACAAAACTTTGTTGATAATAATTATTCGTTTAATAATGTCTCTAAAGACATTATCGATGTGTTAGATCATAACAATATCACCAGCGCGCACTTTGTTGGCATTTCATTGGGCACAATTATTATTCGAAATATTGCTGAAATTGCGCCGCAATATGTTTCTAGCATGGTGCTAGGTGGAGCGGTTACTCGTTTTAATACTCGCAGTAATACATTGGTTTATTTAGGTAATACTTTTAAACACTTCCTGCCTTATATGTGGCTGTATCGCTTATTTGCTTTTATTATGATGCCGAAAAAGCGTCATAAAGAATCTCGACTTTTGTTTGTTCGTGAGGCAAAACGCTTGTGCCAAAAAGAGTTTATAAAATGGTTTAAATTAGCCATGGACGTAAATCCTTTAATGCAATATTTCAAAGAAAAAGACATCGATATCCCCATTCTCTACATTATGGGTAAGGAAGATCATATGTTCCTTGGCCCTGTTAAAGAAATGGTTAAGCGTCATAAAAATAGCGTACTGCAAACTATTCACCATTGCGGCCATGTTTGTAATGTGGAACGCCCAGACTTATTTAATCAACACTCGCTTACTTTTATCGCCCAGCAAAATCGTTAAGGGTTTTAGAAGGAGTAGCTCTTTCTTTTTGACTTTAACCCTAAACTCAAAATAAGACCTGATCTAAAGGGATTATTCTGAGCGTGGTATGTAGTAATCGAGAAGGTAATAAAAACGCATGCTTTCTTGTACATGCCTATTGAGAAGCAATGTTTACATTAGAGCTTTCTGATGTGAATATAAGATTAGTTTTTTTGAGTTGACCTTTCAATGCTGGAATCGGAGAAGAATACATAAATGGAATTTAAATCACATAAAATAATTATTGATCCAAACGACCCTTTTGAGAATGACAAGCTTGGACGAAAACCTCATGTCGAAAACTTTACTACACTCCTCAAAAACATTAGCTCACCGATTGTTTTATCCGTGAATGCTCCTTGGGGGCAAGGTAAAACTACATTTTTGGAGATGTTAAAAGCTAACCTACAAATAAATGATTGTTCGGCAATTTACTTTAGTGCCTGGTGTAGTGGCATAGTTAATTTGGCCACCCATTAAGAAAGAAATGTTATGCTGATAAGCATACAAATTTGGGTGAAAAA